>NZ_CAIUXT010000073.1 GCF_903903185.1 uncultured Rhodoblastus sp. | reverse complement strand
CGATGGCCGGCATCACCCCGATCTTGATCTCCGGCTGGCCGAATTTCGCCGTCTCCGAGGCGATGATGAAATCGCACATCATCGCCAGTTCGCAACCGCCGCCGAGCGCATAGCCCGACACCGCCGCGACGATCGGAACGCGGATGGTCGGCAGCAGGTCCCACAGATGAAACCAGTCGAGGCGATGGGCGTCCATATAGCTCAGGCCCTGCATTTCCTTGATGTCGGCGCCGGCGGCGAAAGCCTTTGGCGATCCCGTCAGCACGATGCAGCCGATGTCGTCGCTGGCGTCGAAAATCTTCAAGGCCCCGGTAATGTCGATGGCGCTTTGCACATTGAGCGCGTTGAGCGCCTGCGGGCGGTTGAGGGTGATCAGCCCGACGCGGCCGCGCTGTTCGACCAGAATGGTCTCAAAGCTCGGAAAAGAAAGCGCGTTCATGGTCTTGAGCCTCCGTGCGCGGCGCGCAAAAATTCGATGACGCCGGAAAAATCCTTATCCGCGCCGCCCGCGGCGACGAAAGCGTCGAAAATCCTTGTGGCGTGAAGCCCGAGCGCGGTCGTGGCCCCGGCGTTTTCCGCCGCCGCCTGCGACAATTTCAGATCCTTGAGCATCAGCGCGGCGGCAAAGCCCGGCTTGAAGGAATTATTGGCCGGGCTCGTGGCGACAGGACCCGGAACCGGGCAATAGGAAGTCAGCGACCAGCATTGGCCCGAAGAGTTGGAGGCCACGTCGAACAGGGCCCGATGCGACAGACCAAGCTTTTCGCCGAGCACGAAAGCTTCCGACACCGCGATCATCGAAACGCCCAGAATCATGTTGTTGCAGATTTTCGCCGCCTGCCCTGCGCCGGCGTCGCCGCAATGCACGATTTTCTTGCCCATGGCGGCGAGGACCGGCTTGGCGGCGTTGAACGCGTCATCAAGCGCGCCGACCATGAAGGTCAAGGTCCCGGCGGTCGCGCCGCCGACGCCGCCCGAAACCGGCGCGTCCACCGACAGCATACCGGCCTTGGCCGCCGCCTCATGGGCGACATGGGCGCTTTCAATATCGACCGTCGAGCAATCGATGAACAGGGTTTTGGGATTGGCCGCCGCGAGCAGGCCGTTGTCGCCGGTATAGGCCTCGATCAGATGCTTGCCCATCGGCAGCATGGTGAGAACGACCTCGGCGCCCTTCGCCGCCGAGGCGCCGCTTTCGGCGCCGGCAATTCCCGCCTCCCACGCCCGTTGCAGGGCGGCGGCGGAAAAATCGAAGCCGGAGACGTCATGTCCGGCGCGGACCAGATTGGCCGCCATGGGAAGCCCCATATTGCCCAATCCGATGAAGGCGATCTTGGTCATTTTTCCTCTCCCATTTTGGCGCTGCGCGCCTTATTTTCCGGCGATCAGGCTCCGCGCCACGATGAGTTGCATGATTTCGTTGGTTCCTTCGAGAATCCGGTGCACGCGCAGGTCGCGAACGATTTTCTCGACGCCATATTCGGCGAGATAGCCATAGCCGCCGTGCAATTGCAGCGCCTCGTCGGCTGCCCTGAAACAGACGTCGGTGACGAATTTTTTCGCCATGGCGCAGAGTTTGGTCGCCTCGGGATTTTTGGCGTCGAGCGCGCTCGCCGCGCGCCACAGAAACGAGCGCGAAGCCTCCAGATCGATGGCCATGTCGGCGAGGCGGAACTGCAAGGCCTGGAATTCGTCGAGACGCCGCCCGAAAGCCTGCCGTTGCGCCATATAGTCCAGCGTCCGCTCAAGCGCATTCTGCGCGCCGCCGAGCGAACAGGCGGAAATATTGAGCCTTCCGCCGTCAAGCCCGGCCATGGCGATCTTGAAGCCGGCGCCCTCCGGTCCGAGGCGATTGGCGGCGGGCAGACGCAGATCCTCGCAGATCACCTGCCGCGTCGGCTGGGCGTTCCAACCCATTTTTTTCTCAATGGCGCCGAATGAAAGCCCCGGCGTCCCGTTTTCGACGACAAAGGCGGAAATGCCGGCGGCCCCGGTCTCGGCGGTTCGCGCCATCACCAGATAAAGTTCGGAGGCTCCGGCGCCCGAAATGAACTGTTTGACGCCGTTGAGCACGTAGCCGTCGCCGTCGCGGGTCGCGAGCATCCGCAAGGCGGCGGCGTCGGAGCCCGCGGCCGGTTCGGTCAGGCAATAGGAGGCGAGATGCTCCATCGTCACGAGTTTGGGCAGATAGCGCGCCCTTTGCGCCTCGTCGCCGAAACGGTCGATCATCCAGGTCGTCATATTGTGGATCGAGATGAACGCCGCGACCGTGGGGCAACCGCCGGCCAGCGCCTCGAAAATCAGCACGGCGTCGAGCCGCGTCAGGCCCGAGCCGCCAAATTCCTCGCGCGCGTAAATCGCGCCCATGCCGAGTTCTCCGGCCTTGCGGAAAACATCGAGCGGAAAATGCTTCTCCCGGTCCCATTCGAGCGCCCTGGGCGCCAGTTCCTCGCGCGCGAATTGGCTCGCCATCTCAAAAATGGCGCGCTGCTCGTCGTTGAGCGCGAACAGATTGATCTTGTCCTGCGCCGAATGGTCCAGCATCGGAACTCCCCGCGTTTCACGCCCTGATTCGTCTTGGCTTCGAAGCCTGATCTGGCGGACGAACCTAGCAGCATTGGACCTTGAGGAAACGCCCCAAAAAGCACGATCGTTCTGCATAAATCCCGAGATATCCCGTCACGCCGCGCCGCCGAAACCGTATTTTCTCACAACCGTTTGGCGTATATGTGCATCGAAGCAAGAGGCCGCCTCGTTCAAACCGGCGGCGACAATAAAAGACGGGAGAGGAAAGCCCATGGTTGCGGAAGTCACTCATTTCATCGGCGGCCAGCATGTCCGGGGAGCCTCGGGCCGTTTCGCCGACGCCTACAAGCCGATGACCGGCGAAATCATCTCGCGCGTGCCGCTGGCCTCGAAGGCCGAGGTCCGCGCGGCGGTCGAGAACGCCCGCGCCGCGCAGCCGGACTGGGCGGCGACCAACCCGCAGCGCCGCGCCCGCGTGCTGATGAAATTCGTCGATCTGCTCAACCGGAACCTGGATGAACTCGCCGCACTCCTGGCCAGCGAACATGGCAAGACCATTCCCGACGCCAAGGGCGACATTCAGCGCGGCCTCGAAGTGGCGGAATTCTGCATCGGCATCCCGCATCTGCTGAAGGGCGAATATACCGACAGCGCCGGTCCGGGCATCGACATTTATTCGATGCGCCAGCCGCTCGGCGTCGTCGCGGGCGTCACCCCGTTCAATTTCCCGGCGATGATCCCGATGTGGAAATTCTGCCCGGCCATCGCCTGCGGCAATGCGTTCATTCTAAAGCCTTCGGAGCGCGATCCGGGCGTGCCGCTGCGTCTCGCCGAACTGATGATCGAGGCTGGCCTGCCCGCCGGCATTCTCAATGTCGTCAATGGCGACAAGGAAGCCGTGGACGCCATTCTCGACGACCCGGATATCAGGGCCATCGGCTTCGTCGGTTCGACCGCCATCGCCGAATATATTTATTCGCGCGGCTGCGCCAAAGGCAAGCGCGTGCAGGCCTTTGGCGGCGCGAAAAACCATATGGTGATTATGCCCGACGCCGATCTCGACCAGACCGTCGACGCCTTGATCGGGGCTGGCTATGGTTCGGCGGGCGAACGCTGCATGGCGATCTCGGTCGCGGTTCCGGTCGGCAAGGCCGTCGCCGACGAGTTGGTCCGTCGGCTCATTCCGCGTGTCGAGGCGCTGAAAATCGGCCCCTCGACCGATCTTGCCGCCGATTACGGCCCGCTGGTGACGCAAGCCCATCTCGACAAGGTCAAATCCTATATCGACATCGGCGAGAAGGAAGGCGCGAAGCTTCTGGTCGATGGACGCGGCTTTTCGATGCAGGGCTATGAAAAGGGTTTTTATCTCGGCGGCTGCCTGTTCGACGAGGTTACTTCCGACATGCGCATCTACCGGGAAGAGATTTTCGGGCCGGTGCTGTCGGTGGCGCGCGCGGCCAATTACGAGGCGGCGCTCAAACTGTGCAACGACCATGAATATGGCAATGGCGTCGCCATCTACACCCGCGACGGCGACGCCGCCCGCGATTTCGCCTCGCGCGTCAATGTCGGCATGGTCGGCGTCAATGTGCCGATACCGGTGCCGATCGCCTATTACACTTTTGGCGGCTGGAAACGCTCAGGCTTCGGCGACCTCAACCAGCATGGCCCCGACGCGGTGCGCTTCTACACCAAGACCAAGACCGTCACCGCGCGCTGGCCCTCCGGCGTCAAGGATGGCGCGAGTTTCGTGATCCCGACGATGAACTGATCCCGGCAGCTTCGCTCACCGGCGCGCCAGAAACCCCTTGAGCCGTACCAGAGCCTCGATCATGTCGGCCTGAGCCCCGGCATAGGACAGACGCAGCGACAAATGGCCGCGTTGCGGGTCGAAATCGACGCCCGGAGTCGCCGCCACGCCGGCGCGATGCAACAGGTCATGGCAAAATCGCGTCGAATCGTCGGTGAATCGGCTGATGTCGGCATAAAGATAGAACGCGCCATCGGCGGGCGCGAGCCGGTCGAATCCTAAGTTCGGCAGGCCATCGAGCAGGATTTCGCGGTTGCGCCGATAGCCTTCCTTGACCGCCTCCAACTCGTCGCGGGCGTCGAATGCCGCGACCGCTGCGATCTGCGACAGGGTCGGCGCCGAAATGGCCAGCGATTGCTGCAACCGCTCCAGCGGGCGAATCAATTCCAGCGGGGCGACCAGCCAGCCGATCCGCCAGCCGGTCATGCAATAATATTTGGAGAAGGAATTGACCACGATGGCGCGGTCGGAAAATTCCAGCGCGGTCCGCGCCGGCCGCGCATAGGTCAGGCCGTGGTAGATTTCGTCGGAAATGAAAGGCGCGCCCTCGGCGGCGCAGAATTGCGCAATGTCGCGCAAGCAATCGTCGCTCATCATCGCGCCGGTCGGATTGGCCGGGCTCATCGCCAGCACGCCGTCGAGTTTTTGCGCCGCATGGGCTTGTCGCAGCGCCGCCGCCGTCATCGCGAAGCCATTGCCGGAATCGACCGGCAGTTCCACCGTCTCGACGCCAAGGGCGGAAAAGATGTTGCGATAGGCCGGGTAGCCGGGACTTGGGATCGCCACCCTGGCGCCGGCGTCGAACAGCGCCAGAAAGGCCATGATGAAGCCGCCCGACGAGCCGGTGGTGACGACGACGCGCTGCGGATCGACCGCGACGCCATAGGTCTCGGCATAATGCCGGGCGATGCGCCGGCGCAGCAAGGCGAGCCCGAGCGCGTCGGTATAGCCGACCGGCCCGCCCGCGAGCGCCGCAATCGCCGCCTCGCGCACGAGGCGCGGCGGCGGCGCGCACGGCTCGCCCACTTCCATATGGACGATTCGCGCGCCGGCCTGTTCGAGCAATGTCGCCTCGCGCTTGACGTCCATGGCGATGAAAGGCGCGATGGCGGCGCGGCGGGCGGCCTTCAGCTGGTCGATGGTCATCCGCGTCATCCGAAAAAATTTGCGGGGTCGGAATGGTCGCGCCGCAATTCGACCCCAAGCCCGTTCTAGTGCATAAGCAGCGTTAGATTTTTCTCCGGGAGTTGTCCATGTTCGACCTGCGCCGCAAGGCGATCTTCGCCGCCGCCTTGAGCCTCGCCGCATTTTCTCTCCCCGCTGTTTCGGCGGAATTCAGCGCCTCCCAGAAGACCGAGATCGAGGGCATCGTCCATTCCTATCTGCTCGCGCATCCCGAAGTGCTGCGCGAGGTATCGGTCGAACTCGAAAAGCGCCAGAAGGTCGAAGAGGCGGATCTGCGCGGCCGCGCCATCGCCAATAACAAGCAGGCGCTGTTCGATTCGCCTTTCCAGGCGACGATTGGCAACCCCAAGGGCAAGATCACGCTGGTCGAATTTTTCGATTATAATTGCGGCTATTGCAAACGCGCGCTGGTCGATCTCGTCAACCTCGTCAAGGCCGAGCCGGAGCTGCGCGTGGTGCTCAAGGATTTCCCGGTGCTCGGCGCCAATTCGGTCGAGGCGGCGCAGGTGGCGTCGGCCGCCCGCAAGCAGATTTCCGGAGACAAATTCTTCGAATTTCACCAGAAACTGCTGATGTCGCGCGGCCCGGTCGGCCGCGAGCAGGCGCTCGCCGTCGCCAAGGAACTCGGCCTCGACATGGACCGGCTGCAAAAGGACTTGAAGGACCCGTCCATTCGCGCCGGCATCGAGGACGTGATGAAAATCGCCGATGCGCTGGCCCTGACCGGCACCCCGTCCTATGTCGTCGGCGACGAGGCGGTGGTCGGCGCGGTCGGTTTCGCGGAATTGAAGACCAAGGTCGATGCGGTCGGCAAATGCGGCAAGACCGTGTGCTGAAAGCCAGAAGCGATTATAGTCCTTCCCATTTCCCGATGACCCACGCCTCCGCCTGCGCGCCTTTGCGCCAGTCGGCGAAGGCCGGCAGCGCCAGAATGGCGTCGGCATAGTTTTCCGCGCCCGGGTCGATTGGCAACGCATAGGTCGCGATACGGCTGGCCACCGGCGCGAAAAAGGCGTCGGCGGCGCAAAAATCGCCGAACAAAAACGGCCCCCGCGCGCCGGCGAATATCGCCTCGATCCGCTCGAGATCGGCTTGCGCCGCGGCGTCGATCTCGCGCAGGCTCAATCGCCTGTCGCGGCGAAAATTGGTCGGGCAGCTTTGGCGCAAAGCCTGAAAGCCCGAATGCATTTCGCAGCAGAGCGAACGCGCCAGTGCGCGGTCGCGCGCCTCTTTGGGCCAGACATTTTTGGCGGCAAATTTCTCGGCGAGATATTCGACGATGGCGAGCGAATCCCAGACCGCGATTTCGCCGTCGCGCAGCACCGGGACTTTTCCCGTCGGCGCTTCGCGAAGCAGGGTTTCGCGCGAGCCCTCGACATAAAGCGGCGTCACGACTTCGGCGAAGGGGATGTCGAGCGTGCGCATCAACAGCCAAGGACGCAGCGACCAGGAGGAATAGGCCTTGTTGCCGATGAACAGCGTCAGGGACATGGCGCGTGCCTTTTTCAGGTTTTCTGGTCGGGCGGCTCTATCGGTCCGCCGGATTTTTTCCAGGCGGAAAAGCCGCCCTCGACATGGGCGACCGGCGCCAGCCCCATTTTCTGCGCCACCGCCGCCGAAAGCGCCGAACGCAGGCCGCCCGCGCAGAAGAACACGAAAGTCTTGTCCTGTTGAAACTGCGGCTTGGCATAGGGACTGGCCGGATCGATCCAGAATTCGAGCATGCCGCGCGGACAATGGAAGGCGCCGGGAATGCGCCCCTCGCGCGCCAGTTCGCGCGGATCGCGCAGATCGACGAACAGCACGTCGTCGCGCCCAAGCATGGCCTGCGCCTCGGGTAAAGTCAGGGTTTTGACGGCGGCGTTGGCTTCCGCCAGCATCTGCTCGACGCCATAGGTGATCTGGGACGGCATGACAGGGACTCCCGTGCGCGAGCGGAGCGAAGCAATCCAGTTGGCGCCGGGACGAGGCGACTGGATTGCTTCGTCGCTTCGCTCCTCGCAATGACAAAGCGTTTCGATTGGAGCTTATGGCCGCCCGCCCGTCAACTTGGCCCGCTTGACCCCGGCCCGGGATTTTCCGAAAAGGCCCCATGACCGAAAACAATTTCCCGGCCCAAAGCGACCCCCTCGCCGAAGTGATTCTCGCGCTTTGCGCCGCCGCCAGCCCCGGCAAGACCATCGATCCCGCGGAGGCGGCGAAATTTTACGCCCGCCAGCGCGACGAGGACGATCTCGCCTGGCGCGCCCATCTGCCGCAGGTGCGCGGCCGCGCCGTCGGTCTGGCGCGGGCGGGCAGGCTGGTCATCTATCGCAAGGGCAAGCCGGTCGACCCGGATGATTTTCGCGGCGTTTACCGCCTCGGCCTGCCCAGTGGCGACTGAGGCCGCTGGCAGGAGTGAAAATGTTTTTCATCGTGTCGAAACTGTTCTGGTTTATCGCCTCGCCGCTGCATTTCCTGCTCATCGCGCTTGGCGTCGGACTGTTTTTCGCCCCGCGCCGCGCCTTCGGCCTGAAGCTGGCGGCAGCCGCCGCGACCGGGCTGGCGCTGATCGCCTTTTCGCCCCTCGACGCGCTGCTGCTGCGGCCGCTCGAAGACCGTTTCCCCACCCAGTCGCCGGTCATGGCGCCGCCAAAAGGCATTATCGTGCTTGGCGGCGCGCTCAGCGAACGCATCTCGAAGGCGCGGGGCCAGATCGCCGTCAACGAAGCGGCCGAACGCCTGACGGCGGCGGCGGCGCTCGCGCGGCTTTATCCGGACGCGCTACTGGTGTTTTCCGGCGGCTCCGGCTCGCTCATCGACGACCGCGACAGGGAGGCGGCCGCCGCCCACCGGTTCTGGAGCGAACTCGGCGTGCCCGAAAACCGGATGATGTTCGAGGATGCGTCGCGCAATACCTATGAAAACGCCGTCTTCACGCAAAACCTCGTCCATCCGCGCCGGGACGAGAAATGGCTATTGGTGACCTCGGCCTTTCACATGCCGCGCTCGATCGGCATATTCCGCGCCCTGGGGATGAACCCCCTCGCCTTTCCGGTCGATTACCGCACCGAAGGCGCGAAGGGCGATTTCCTGCCGCCCGCCGACGGCGCGCAGGCGATCCAGAACGTCGAGACCGCCTTGCGCGAATGGGTTGGACTGGTCGCCTACCGGCTGACCGGCAAAACGGATGCGCTGTTTCCGGCGCCCTAGGGCTTGTGGACACTTGTCGGGTCGACGTGGATTTGGTCGAAATGAGACGGACGGCAGGAGCGAGACGAAGCCAAAACGTAAGATATTGGCGAGGCTTGCGAGGCGCCAGCCGGCCATTTCGGCCAAACCCGAAGGGCGCGCGGGCGTTTTGCCCCCTGCTAGATTGATGGTTTAACATCACAATTCAGGCAAAACGCCCGTGCGTCACCGCGATGCGACAAGCGTCCGCAAGCCCCTGCCCTCAGTTGGCGGCGAAACCATTGGTCTTGAGCCAGGTCTGCCAGTCCTTGGCGTCGCCGTAAAAGGCGTTGCGGTCGACGCGGGTCGGAATGCCCTTGACCCAGCCGTCCGACTGGTACTGCCAGAAATGCCAGGCGCGATCGCCGTATTTCACCGAAGGCCGGTGCTTGGTCGAGCGAATCCACATCGGATATTCCGCCAGCGCGTTGTCGTAAAACATCGCCTCGTAGAAATCGACCGTGGTGTAGATGATCGGCTTCTTGCCGTAAAAACGCTCCATCTCGGTCAACATGTTCTTGATGTCGCGCAGGGTCTGATCGCGTTGCAGACGGCGGGGACAGGTCGGCGAGGTCGGCGTCGCCTCGACGTCGAGCACCGGAGGCAAGGCGTCGGCGTCGGCAGGCACCGTCTTTTCGAACAGCGCCATTTCTTCCTGCCAGGAGCGGCACCAATAGACGAAATGATAGGCGCCATGCGGCAGTTTCGCCGCCTTGGCGCCGTTCCAGTTCTGGAAGAATTTCGAATCGATGAGGTCGCCGCCCTCGGTCGCCTTGATATAGGCGAATTGCACGCCGGCATCATGCGCCGCGTTCCAGTCGACATTGCCCTGGTATTTCGACACATCGACGCCGTGGATAGCGAAATTGCGCGCCAGTTGCGTCGCTTCGGTTTCCTTGTAGTCGCCCGAGCGCGAACCGGTCAGCGGCCGCTCGGGCAGGACGGAAGGGCCCGGCCCGCAGGCGGCAAGCGAAAGCAGCGCGGCGGGAAGGACTCCGGCCAGCGCGCCTTTCAGAAGACTTTTAAGCGAAATCTCACACATGCGGGCAAATTACCCCTCAGGCGGTAACGAGTCCTTAAACTGCGTCAACTTCGACTTGAACTTAAATTTCAGCCTTTTGCAAGGCGCGCGCCGCCCGCGCCCTTCCCGATGCGGCCATGAAAGCCTTCATTTTCCGCGATTCCCGCGGCGCCGAGCTTGCATTGCAGCGCCCCGGAGGCCAATACAGCCGCTGTTTTTCACCGCGCAGCGACGCGTCGCCGCAAGGGAACTTTCGCCATGATGGCAAACAGAGCGTTAATCGCCGCTTTGCTCTTCGCTGGTCTCGGCGCGGGCCACCCGCGCGCGCAAAATTGCGGCCCCGAGGTCTTGGGCGTCTCGCGCACGATTGCGGTGGGCGGCGCGCCGCAACTCGGCCTCAAGACCTATCCGCAAACCCTCGACCTCAAGGACCATGAAGTGGTCCTGACCTTCGACGACGGCCCGGCGGCGACCACGCCCGCCGTGCTGGCCGCGCTCGACGCCCAATGCGCCAAAGCGACGTTTTTTCTGATCGGCCGCAACGCCGCCGGGCGGCCCGACCTGGTGCGGCGCGAGATCGCCGCGGGCCATACGGTCGCCAATCATTCCTTTTCCCATCCGTCGGTGTCGCTGGCCGGCCTGCCGCTGGAGGCCGCGCTGGCCGATATCGATCGCGGCGTCGCGGCGGTGGACAAGGCCGCCGGCGGCAAGGCGTCGAAGTTCTTCCGCTTTCCCGGTTTTGGCGATTCGCCGGCCCTGCTGGAGGCGCTGGCGAAAAGGAACATGCCAGCCTTCGGGACCGATCTCTGGGCCTCGGACTGGAACAAGATGACGCCGCAGGCCGAACTGGAACTGACGATGGAACGGCTGCGCCACGCGCGCGGCGGCATTTTGCTGCTGCACGACATCCACAAGCGGACGGCGGACATGCTGCCCGCGCTGCTGGCGCGGCTCAAGGCGGAGGGTTTTCATCTGGTCCATCTCGTCCCCGGCGACGCGCCGCCTTCGATCCGCCCGGCCCCGCCCGGCTGGAAACCCGAGACGGCGGGCTATTTCAGGCAATTTGGGAATTTGCGCGCGGCGCAAGGGACCGGGGCGGCCCGAAGGATCGAGCCGGCGCCGGAGAAGCCGAGGCCTCCAGAATGACGGAAAAAACCATGGATAGCCCGGCAACTGGCGAAATTCGCGCGGCCTTGACCTGCCTGCGCTGCCGCATCACCTCGACCATCCTGTTCGATCCCGAACCGCCGGGATTCGTCGATGGGCTTCCCGATCCCTTCGAATGGCAATGCCGGTTCTGCGGTTACAAGACTTTCTATCCGAAATCGGCGATCACGATCCTGACCCCGCAGAACGAGGCCAAACCGTTCGACGCCAAATGAGGCGGGCAGACCGGAAAAGCTTTGGGAGGGGATCGCGCAAAAACGCGGCGACGTCATCGCGACATCGACTCAATTGGTGCGGCCAAGAGGACTCGAACCTCCACCCCGGTTACAGGACTAGCACCTCAAGCTAGCGCGTCTACCAATTCCGCCATGGCCGCAGGAATAAAAGGGTCTGGCCGAAGCCGAACCGCCGGTAGGCGCGTCGTCTAACAAATCGCTTCCGCCGTGGCAAGCTGTTCGGCGGCGATTCTTCCAGGCGGGGT
>NZ_CAIUXT010000072.1 GCF_903903185.1 uncultured Rhodoblastus sp. | reverse complement strand
GTTGAATCGCAATCGACTCTAGATTCCCTTGTTTTCGCAATGTTTTTGCAAAAAACCGGCGTCCACTTTTTCGCTCATTGCTCTAGCGCCCCACCGCCCGCCAGCCGATGTCGCGGCGATAGAAACCTTCGGGAAAATCGATCGCCGCGACGCCGCGATAGGCGAGCGCCTGCGCCTGCGCCACGTCATCGGCGAGCGCCGTGACATTGAGCACACGCCCGCCATTGGCGACGAGTTTGCCGTCCACACGTTTGGTCCCGGCATGGGTGACGCTGACTCCTTCGATTCGTTCGGCCTGTTCGACGCCGGAAATGAGTCCGCCCTGTTTTGGCGCCGCCGGATAGTTCTGCGCCGCCAGCACCACGGTCAGCGCGGTCCGGTCCGACAGTTGGACCTTGTCGGGCAGCCGCCCCTGCGCGCAGGCGAGCAACAGCCCGAGCAGGTCGTCCTCCAGCCGCGCCAGCATGACCTGGCATTCCGGGTCGCCGAAACGCGTGTTGAATTCGATCAGTTTCGGGCCGCCTTCTCCGATCATCAGTCCGGCGAACAACACGCCCTTGAACGGGCAACCTTCGGCCTTCATCGCCGCGACGGTCGGCGCGACGATCTCCGCCATGACCCGCGCGGTAATTTCCGGCGTGACCACGGGCGCCGGAGAATAGGCCCCCATGCCGCCGGTGTTCGGCCCGACGTCGCCGTCGCCGGCGCGCTTGTGGTCTTGCGCCGAGGCGAAAGCCAGCGCCTTGTCGCCGTCGCAAAGCGCGAAAAACGACGCCTCCTCGCCATCGAGATATGCCTCGATCACCACTTGCGCGCCGGCTTCCCCAAAAACCCCGGAAAACATCTCGTTGACCGCAAGCTCCGCCTCGGCGAGCGTCAGGGCGACCACCACGCCCTTGCCGGCGGCGAGTCCATCGGCCTTTACGACAATCGGCGCGCCCTGTTCGCGCAAATAGGCCAGCGCCGGTTCGCGGGCGGCGAAGCGCCGATAGGCGCCGGTGGGGATGTGGTATTTGGCGCAAAGGTCCTTGGTGAAGCCTTTCGAGCCTTCGAGCCGCGCGGCGGCCTTGCTCGGCCCGAACGCCTTGATCCCCGCCGCCTCCAGCGCATCGACGATCCCTTCGACCAAGGGCTGTTCCGGCCCGATCACCACCAAGCCAATATTTTGCAACCGGCAGAAGTCGATCACCGCGCCGAAATCGGCGACGTCGAGCGCGACATTTTGCGCCACTTGCGCCGTGCCGGGATTGCCGGGCGCGACGAACAATTTTTGCGCCTGAGGGCTTTTGGCGAGCGCGACAGCGAGCGCATGTTCGCGTCCGCCGGAGCCGATCAGAAGGATATTCATGAAGTCCTCGTTTCGCCGTCTGTTTAGGCGAGGCGGGGCGAGGTTTCAACTTTGCCTGTCACCACACGATTTCGGCGTTGAGCCGGCCCCGCACGTCGGCGAGCGTGATGCGCGTGAAAAAGTCATGCCAGGGCTGGGGAACGAGATAATCCATTTTTTCGCCGGCGTCCCAGACCATCGCCACCGTCCCCTTGAGGCAGCAGGCGCTCGCCCTCGCCTGCAATTGTCCGATGGTCGCTTCCTGCTGGGTAGGTGAGGCGCGGGCGAAAGCGGGGTCCATGATGACGATGACCATGTCCTGGCCCTGTTCGTTCCATTGCGCGACCTTGATCGACGGCATGTCGCCTCCTTGACGTTTCCCTGCGCCGCAGCATGTTTCGCGCCAAATCTTCGCGCTCGCCAGAACCCGGCCAAAAGGGTTAGTTTCGCGCCATGAGCGATTCCGCCCCGCTGACCAATGCGCCCGAACTGACCGTGTCCGAATTGTCGGGGGCGCTCAAGCGCGCCATCGAGGATCAGTTCGGCCATGTCCGGCTGCGCGGCGAGATTTCCAATTATCGCGGCCCCCATTCCTCCGGCCACGCCTATTTTTCGTTGAAAGACGCCAGCGCCCGCATCGACGCCGTGGTGTGGAAGGGGGTGTTCTCCCGGTTGCGGACCAAGCCGCAGGAAGGGCTGGAGGTCATTGCCACCGGAAAGATCACCACTTTTCCTGGAAAGTCTTCCTATCAGATCGTCATCGAGCAATTGGAGCCGGCGGGTCTCGGCGCGCTGATGGCGCTGCTGGAGGAGCGGCGGAAAAAATTGGCCGGCGAGGGCCTGTTCGAAGAGGCGCGCAAGAAAAAACTGCCATTTCTGCCCAAAACCATCGGCATCGTCACCTCGCCGACCGGCGCGGTGATTCGCGACATCTTGCACCGGTTGCACGACCGCTTTCCGCGCCGCGTGCTGGTCTGGCCGGTGCGGGTGCAGGGCGAAACCTCCGCGACGGAAGTGGCCAACGCCATACGCGGCTTCAATGCGTTGAAACCGGGCGGCAAGATTCCGCGTCCCGACTTGTTGATCGTCGCGCGCGGCGGCGGCTCGCTCGAAGATTTGTGGAGCTTCAACGAGGAAGAAGTTTTGCGCGCCGCGGCGGAAAGCAAAATTCCGCTGATTTCGGCGGTCGGCCACGAGACCGACTGGACGCTTCTCGACCTCGTCGCCGATCTGCGCGCGCCGACGCCAACCGGCGCCGCCGAAAAGGCCGTTCCGGTGCGCGCCGAACTTTTGAGCGACATCGCCGGCCTGTCGCGCCGCCACACCGACGCGATTTTCCGCACCCTTGAACGCCGCCGCGCCGATCTGCGGGCGCTGGCCCGCGCGCTGCCGGGCGGGGAGTCGCTGCTCGCCACGCCGCGCCAAAGGCTCGACCGCGCGGGCGAGAAAGTGCGCGCGGCGGCTCTGGCCTCGCTCGGACGGCGGCAATTGTCGCTGGCGCAGGCGTCGCGCTTGTTGGCCCGCCATGCGCCGCAGGCGGAATTGCAGCGGGCTTTGGGGCGGCTCAACACGCTGGCCTTTCGTCTTGCGGCGGCGCGCGCGCCGATCACGCAAAAACGGCGGGAAAGGCTGGAGACGGCAAAAAAGAGTTTTGACGCGGCTTTCGCCTCGCGCGCAAAATTGCTGCGCGGAGATCTGGCCGCGCGCGAGCAACGGCGGCAGGCTCTGGCGTCGCGGCTTTCCGCCGCCATCAAGGCGCTGCTGGACCGCCGCCGTGAAAAACTCGACAACCTCGAAAAATTGCATTTCGCGCTCGGCTATGGCGCCATCCTGAAGCGCGGCTTCGCGCTGGTGCGCGACGCGGCGGGCGCCGCCGTCCATTCGGTGCGCCAGGCGCCGCCGGGGACGGCGCTGAGCCTGCAATTTTCCGACGGCCGGATCGCGGCCACGGTGGAAGCGCCGGGTGAGACCGCGCCGGTCCCACGCCGGCCGGCGGCGAAAAAACTCGGAAAAGCGCCGGCGGGCGGGCAGGGCAGCCTGTTCTGAACTTAGCCGCGACTTGCGCGCGTTTCTCGAATAGGTCAAGATTTGCGTTGATCTGGATCAAAATGCTCATCGCCCTGCTGACCGACATTCACGCCAATCGCGAAGCCTTCGACGCCTGCCATGCGGAGGCGCGGCGCCTTGGCGCGCAGAAATTCGTCTATCTCGGCGATCTCGTCGGCTATGGCGCCGATCCGTCCTATATTGTCGATCGCGTCGCCGAGGATGTTTCGCGCGGCGCGCTGTGCCTGATGGGCAACCATGATCTCGCCGCCGTGCAGGGCGCGACCGACTATATGAACGTCCCCGCCCGCGCCGCCATCGAATGGACGGCGGGAAAACTCGACAGCGCGCAACTGGCCTTTCTCGCGGCCATGCCCTTCACCGCGACGAGCCGCAACGAGGTTGGCGGCCAGACGCTTTACGTCCATGCCGACGCCAGCGCGCCTGAGCGCTTCGCCTATATTACCAGAGAGGTTGAGGCCGAACGCTCGCTCAACGCGACCCCGGCGCAGGTGACTTTCTGCGGCCATGTCCATCGCCCGCAGCTTTATCACATGGCGCGCGGCAAGCCACCGATTCTGTTCAATCCCACCGCCAACCTGTCGATGCCTCTGGCGCGCAGCCGGCGCTGGCTGGCGGTGCTCGGCTCGGTCGGCCAGCCGCGCGACGGCAATCCGCTTGCCGCTTTCGCGCTTTACGACGACGCGCGCGGCGCCCTTAATTTCATCCGCCTCCCCTATGACATCGACAAAACGGCGCAAAAAATCCGGGCGGCGGGCCTGCCGGAGTTTTTGGCCGAGCGGCTTTACGAGGGGCGATAGCGCGGGCCGGGCGGCGCTTCGCTGCAACACGAATGGCCGGACCGGTCGCCGCGTCAGCGCGTCAGGCGGCGAATTTCCGCTCCCCCGCCACCCAGGTCTCGCTGATCCTGATGTCGGTGATGGCGTCGAGCCTCACCTTGTAGGGATTGCTTTCGAGAATCGTGAAATCGGCTTCCTTGCCCGGCTCCAGCGAGCCCAGGCGGTCGCCCTGTCCGAGTTGCCGGGCGGCGTCGATGGTCACGGCGCGGATGGCGTCGTCGAGCGAAACCATCTGATCGGGCCCGACTACGGAATTGTCGATGATGCAGCGGCGCGTCACCGCCGTGCCGATGAGCGCAAGTGGCCCCGGCGGCGAGCAGGGCCCGTCGGTGTGCAGCGTGAACGGCAGGCCGGCTTTGACGCAGGCCCCGGCGGGGTCCATGAAGGCGGCGCGTTCGGGGCCGAAGATCTGGTCGCGATAGGCCGCGCCATAGAGGCGCACATGGTTCATCAGGAAGCTCGGCTGCACATTGAGCGCCTTCATGCGCAAGATCTGGTCGGGGCGGGCCATGGTCGCGTGTTCGATCCGGTTGACGCCATGGGCGGTCGAACTCTTGTAGGCCGCCTCGATCGCATCGAGCGCGATATCGATCGTGTAATCGCCGTTGCAGTGGATTTGCACCGGCAGGCCGAAAGCCTGCACTTCCGCGACCATCTGTTTCATTTTGGCCGCGTCGAAGTTCGGCGAGCCTTTGGAAGTCGTGTTCAGATAATCCCTGGTCTGCGCTCCGGTTTCGGTCTGGTTGGAGCCGTCGCCGACGATCTTGACGCCATAGAGCGAGAACAGCGAGTGATCGACGGGTTCGCCTTTTCCGAGTCCGAGTTTTCGGTAGGGCTCAAGGCCCTTCATGTCGTCGAACATCACGCTGGCGCTGGTGCGCACGGCCAGCGTATTCGACAGTTTCGTAAAGGGTCCGATCCACTCCGAGCGGATCGTGCCGGGCTCATGCAGCAGGGTGTTGCCGACGGACGCGACATGGCGGGCGTAATCCGTCACCGCCTTGGCCGCGACTTCGGGCGTGATCTTGCCGAGGAAGTGGACCGCGAATTTGAGCATCGCGCTTTCCTCGTAGACGATGCCGTTGAGCTTGCCGTCCGGCCCCCGGCCGAAATGGCCGCCGCCCGGAAGGGCGCCGACATCCTCGGGGATTCCCGCGACCTTCAACGCATCGCTGTTGACGCCGGCGTCATGGCCGTTGGTGTACCAGATGAAGATTGGATGGTCGGTCGAGATCGCATCGAGCTCGGGCCGTGTGAAATCGCCGCCCTGCAGCAGATTGTCGAAATTGGAGCCGACGATCCACTGGCCTTTAGGCGTGGTCGCGGCGAGCTTTTTCAAATAGGCGACGAGTTTTTCGCGGGTCGGATACTTGGCGTAGCCGACGTCGTCGAGCAGTTCGAAAATCAGCGCGGCCAGAATCGTGTGGTTATGCGGGTCGATGAGGCCCGGCAGCACCGTGCGGCCGTCGAGTTCGACAATTTTGGTATTGCCGGTCTTGAGGCCCGACAGCGCGCTGTCGTCGCCGACCGCAAGCACCTTTCCGCCCTTGATCGCAATCGCCGAGGCGGTCGGCGCCCCCGCCAGCGGGCGGATCGTCCCGCCGCGCAGAAGGAGGTCGGCGCCCTCATCAGCGGCGAAGGCCGGAGCGCTCCCGACGGCGGAGAGCGCCGAGGCGGCGCCGACCGAACAGGCCATGAAGGAGCGTCGGCTCGGCGTGAACACCGCCTTGCCGAGCAGGCCCGCGATCCCGCCGGAATAGAAATCATTGTGAAGGAGGAGCTGGCTGAAACACCCGCGGCACATTTTCAAATCCTCCTTGGATCGCACGGCGCAGTTTACGCTTCGTTTCTCAAATTGACGCTTCGTCTCTTAATTCATTGTATTATAATATAAAACGGAAAAATGACAATTGGCCAATGGCATTTGGAGCTTCGGGCGCAAGCAAACAAATCCCCATGTCGCGCGATTGCAAAAAATGTGGTGACGGCTTTCAAAAGCCGCGGTTCATCTCTCGCTTTGGACGGAAAAGCCGGGCCGCCGCAACGCGGCTCTGTCGGTTTTTCAGAGTTGGAGCGATCAAGCCGCGCTGGAAAATGGGTCTCGGCGACGGCGAGGTTCATGCAAAACGATCCAACGATGGACCCTCCCGCTGCCCCAAATCCGGTGCTGCGACCTCGCATCGGATCGAACTTGAAGTCCGGTGAACCTTATTAACCTCAAGCTAAACCGTTGGTGTAGCGCGAACCTTTCGGTTATTACGTAGGTTCTTGGAGCCTATCCACGCAATCCCCATTCGCTAAATTAGTTCTATCTAATTGTTTGATCGTATTTTTTTAACGAAAATGTCTCCAGCATTTTTTTTGGAACAGGGTCTATTCGAGTTGCGTCGATGGACTTGCAGTGCGAGCGCGGAGCGCTTGCGAAGTAAGTCTTGAAGTTTCTTGCTTGACTTTGCGTTCATGTCGGGCGAAACTACAGGTGTGGTAAATCATGCCACAACGATAATGGGGGAACTCCATGACGAAGCGTATTTCGACGGTAGCGCTTGCAGCGCTTATCGCGGGCGGAGCTTTGGTTGCCGCCACGACGGCCTACGCCAGTTCGGTCACAGTGATCTATAGCACAATCACAACCGCAAACCCCGACGCCGGCGGGGCGATAACGGGTCTCGTCACTGGTCTGGTCAAGTCGACGCTCGGTCCGGATGGTCTCCCGGTGGAAGCCGTTGCCGGCACCTTCTCCAACGTCAATGGCGCTGGCGAATTGCTGTGGTGGACGCCCGATGGCGTTAACGTTACGGCGGGCGTTTCCTATGCCTATCCGAACCCGGCGGCATTGCCGTTCGATATCCAGAAGAATTTCTTCCCCAATGGGACCGGCGGCTCCAACGCCGGCGGATATACGTCGGCGATTCTCAGTGGAACGTTCAACACGCCTGCCGGCGGAAGCGTTATCTTCAAGCTTGGCTCGGACGACGATGCCTGGATCTTCCTGAATGGCAACCTCGTGGTTGACAACGGCGGCATTCACGCATTGGTCACCGCCCCCACGACGGTGGCGGGATTGGCTCCGGGACTGAACACCGTGAAAGTATTTTTCGCCGATCGGCACGTTGTGCAATCCGGATTGTATTTCGACGCCAATGTGACGGTGAATCCCTCGGTCCCCGAGCCCTCGACCTGGGCGATGATGCTGCTCGGGTTCGCGGGCCTCGGCTTTGCTGGGTATCGCGGCGGCAATCGCAGGCGGAACGCTGTCGAGGCCTGAATATATCCCTGTTTTGCCTAACCGAGAGACCGCCTCGCGGCGGTCTCTCTTTTGTTTGCATCATTTTCGAAGCCGGCGCATAGGACCCTGGCGGGCGGACGAATGTTCAATTTCGCCTTGAGAGGGTCAGCGAACATCCCGCGGATTGCGACTTCGATCCGGATTAAGCCGATCCAGCTTCACCCGCCCTTGGCCGCCAGGCGGATAAACACGGGCCCGCTAGATTTCCCTCAGCCCATGCTCCAGCTCCTCTTCGGCTTCCAGCACATGCATTTCGATGCGGGGATCGATGCCCTTGGCGGTCAGAAAGAGATAGAGCGCGCCGCCGTCGAGATCGATCGGGCGCTTGTGTTCTGCGGCGACAGCGTCGATCACAGCCGCCGTCTCGCCGAACAATTTCCGGCTGTGCGCGCCGATCAGAGCATCGACGGAAAAGCCGCTGATCGACCTTGAAAAATTGTCCTTGTTGGCGACGAGCGCGCGGCGCGAAAAGGCCGGGGCCATGATCTCCACATAATTGAGCCGGCGAAATCCGGGGCCGTTCCGGCGCTGGTAGAGAACCGGGAAGGAGCCAAAAGAATCCGGCGTCAGCGACGGTTGCGCGAGATCGAGTTTTTCGTCGCGCATGATTGCAAATAGCCGGTCGATTTTTTGGGCGGAAATCCCGATGTCGTCGTCGAGAAACAGAACATAGGCATAATCGCCCAAAATTTCGGGCCGTTCGGCGAGCAATTTGTCGATCGCCGTGACCTTGGTTCCGGTCTGCATGACGACATATTCGGCGGGCGGAGGCGGCTCCTTCGGCGGCGCGTAATAATTGAGCAAGAGATCGTAATTTCGCGCCGCATCGTGCAAGCTGCGCGGATGGCGGCCGTCGGTCTGGACGAACACCAGATGGTCGTGGCGCCTCGGCCCGCTTTTAAGAATTTTCAGCTCGATTTCGGCGCGAAACCGCGCCTGGTTTTCCTTCAGTTCGGCTTCGAGCAAGGGCAGGGCGAGGCGGCGGGGTCCGCGTCTTTCCTCGAACAATTTCAGCAGCATGCGGGCGCGGCGCTTCGGCTTGGCCTTATAGGCCATCATGACGAAAGCGCTGGAGAGGCGCTTCGAGGGATCGCGCAGATCGTCGATGACACGCGCCTGGCAATGCGCCCAGGGCGACACGCCGCTTGCCGCGACATCGGGGTTTTGCGCGAGATAAAAGCTTTCGTCATATTCCTCGCAGGCCGGGGCGCCCAACGGCGCGCGCAGGAAGGCGGCGAAGGCCGCGCCCTCGCTCAACCCGCGATGGCGGGCGAAAAAATCCGGATCGAACAAAGGCGTCGGGCGAAAACCCGAGGCCTCGCCGGCCAGCAGATAATGCAGCAAGGCGAAGGGCGCGAGAAGGCGGGAGCGCAAGTGCAGCCAGGCGTAATCGGCGTGGCGGAATTGCCCCGACTTCAAAATGGTCCAGAAATCGCCGAATACGTGTGCGATGGCGCGCCCCCAGAAATGTTTCAGACAAACGGCACGATTTCGGGCCGCAGGCCGCGCCCGAGGCGATTGACGAGATATCGTCTCGCCTTGAAAATCTGGCGGTAGAGGCGCTCGGCCTCGCGCCGCAGCGTGAACAGGATTTTTCGTTGCTTTTCGGACGGTTTGGCGACGTCGAGCTTGCCGATGGCGCTGGCGAAATTCCTGCCCTGGTCATGATGGCGCAGATAGAGCGAATCCTGGATCGCCACCGCCGGCGCCAGTTGCAGGAGCATAAGACCTTGCTGGGCCGGGTCTTCGGGGAAGACGATGTAATCCACCGGCAGGGTCGGTTTTTCCGTCGCGCGCATAAAAAAGCCGGCGCCCTCGCGGCTCAATATATAGGCGGCGCAGCTTTCGTGGCGGGTGTAAAGCCGGGCCAGACGTCGGCGTTTCACCTGCGCCTCGGGCGGCCCCAGCATGACCGACTGGAAGAAAGTGTCGAGTTTCACCGCCTGGGCAGTCGCGGGAATCCAGCTTTCCTCGCCAACAAAAGCGCCGAAATCGGGCGAAAAATGCACGTCGTCTTCGAGAAAGCAGGCGAAGGCTGAATCCGTCGTTAGAAACTTCGCCCAGGCCTCGCGATGGCTCGTCAGGCAGGCGATTTCAAACCGCGTCGGGCCTTTTTCGGTCGGTGGGCTTTGCCGCCCGTCGGTTGCCGCGACGCGCTCGAAATCGAGGCCGGCCAGCGCCTGTTCCATATGGGCGCGGCGGTCCTGCTCGCGGTCGAGATTGATATAGTAGAGGCGCATCTATCCGTTCCGCGCCGGTTCGGCGAACAACCGAACCGGCGCCATCTCATCTTTCAACCCTTGTGCAGTTCCTTGGCCACCGCATTGGGGCGCAGCCGATAGGCGTCGGGCATGTGCGAGCCGAGCAAGGGCCGCAGATAGAGGCGGAAGGCGTCGGTCACGTTGGTGCCGCACTCGGACAGAAATTCGTCCTCCATCACCCGCGTCTTGCCGGCGATGGCTTCGAGCGGCGCGAGTTCGTAATCGACCGAATAATAGCCGATGCGCTGGATCGTCACCGAGCCGCTGCGGTCGCCCCACATGGCGTATTGCACCGCCTTTTCGCCGACTTCGCGCGCTTCGCGCTGGTCGACGTCGGAGACGCAGCCGATGAACGAGCGTTGCAGATAGCCGAACGTGTCGCCGCGCACCCTTTTGATCTTGAGCTTGATCTTGATCTCCTCGCACAACAGGTCGGCCAGCGCGCCGGTGCCCGAAAGCTGGACATTGCCATGGGCGTCATGCTCGATCTGCTCGGCCAGCTTGGTGATGATCGGCACGCCCTTGGCGTCGTGAATGCCCTCCGAAACCGCGATCACGCAGCGGCCGAGCCGTTCATAGGTGGCCTTGACGTCGGCGAGGAACTTGTCGATGTCGAACACCCGTTCCGGCACATAGATCAGATGCGGGCCGTCCTCGGGGAATTTCTTGCCGAGCGCCGAAGCGGCGGTGAGGAAACCCGCATGACGGCCCATCACCACGCCGACATAGACGCCGGGCAAAGCGGCATTGTCGAGATTGACGCCGGTGAAAGCCTGGGCGACGAAACGCGCGGCGGAGGGAAAGCCCGGCGTGTGGTCGTTGCCGACGAGATCATTGTCGATGGTTTTCGGAATATGAATGCAGCGCAAAGGATATTTGGCCTTGTGCGCCTCCTCGGAGACGATACGCACCGTATCGGAGGAATCGTTGCCGCCGATATAGAAGAAGGCGCCGATTTCATGCGCCTGCAAAACCTTGAAGATTTCGTGGCAATATTTGGCGTCGGGCTTGTCCCGGGTCGAACCGAGGGCCGAGGACGGCGTATTGGCGACCATTTCGAGATTATGGCTGGTTTCCTGGGTCAGATCGAGCAGATCTTCGTTGACGATGCCGCTGACGCCATGATGGGCGCCATAGACCCGGCTGACGCCTCGGAACTTGCGCGCTTCGAGCACGACTCCGGCCAGCGACTGGTTGATGACGGCAGTGGGGCCGCCGCCCTGGGCGACCAGAATTTTTTTAGGCGTCATGAAATGAACTCCCCGCGAGGATGACGCGCCCTTACTAGCGCAGCTTGGGGGGGAAAACACCCTGCATAGGTATCAATTTAGCCGGATTGCTTAGGCTTGCGGCGCCGCCGGCCGGGCCGGGCCGCATCTGCAAAAAATCAGCCGCCGGTTTTCGCGCAAAAATCCTGCTAGAACAGTTCAGGCGAGACTAAATCGAGGGAGTCGTCCCATTTCCAGCGAAACGCCCGGCTTTTCCGATCTGCGCCCCGGCGACGTCATCGACGGTTTTCGGCTGGTGGAGCGTCTGCATGTCGGCGGCATGGCCCATATCTGGCGGGTCACCCGCGACGATATGTCGCCCCCGGCGATTCTAAAGGCGCCGATCGTGCAGGACGGCGACGACGCCACGGCCATCGTCAGCTTCGAAATGGAGCAGATGATCTTGCCCCTGCTCAGCGGCCCCCATGCGCCAAAATTCATCGCTTCCGGCGATTTCAGCAAGAAACCTTATATCGTGATGGAATGGGTCGAGGGCGCCTCGCTGCTCGATCGGGTTGACGACGCGCCGCTCCCGGCATCGCAAGTGGTCGAGATCGGAATTGGCGTCGCCCGCGCGCTCACCGACCTGCATCGCCAGAACGTCATCCATCTCGACCTCAAGCCGTCCAATATCATGCGCCGGCCGGACGGCGAATTCACCCTGATCGACTTCGGTCTGTCGCGCCACGACCTTTTGCCCGACCTGCTGGCCGAGGAGTTCCGCGTGCCCATCGGCACCGGCCCCTATCTTTCTCCTGAACAGATCGCCCGCGACCGCAGCGATCCGCGCAGCGATATTTTCGCGCTCGGGGTGGTGCTTTATTATCTGCTGACCGGGGTGCGGCCGTTCGGCTATCCGCGCAAGAAGGCCGCGCTGGCGCGGCGGTTGTGGCGCGATCCCGAACCGCCGCGTTCGCTCAATCCCGATTGTCCGCCCTGGCTGCAGGAGGCGATTTTGCATTGCCTGGAGCCGGAGGCGGACCAGCGCTATTCGACTGCGGCGCAACTGGCGCTCGACCTCGCCAACCCGGGACAGATCCGTCTGACCGGGCGGGCGGAAAAGTCGCGCGCCGATTCCTGGCTGACGGCGCGCCGGCGCTGGTGGCGCCAAAAATTCGAGCCGACCCGTTTTTCGCGCTCGATGGCGTCGCGCCGGGCGAGCGCGCCCATCGTCATGGCGGCGATCGATCTCGCGGCGGAAAACGCGGCGCTCGCCGAGGTCGTGCGCGACACGGCGGGGCGGGTCATGAAGACCGCGCCAGGCGCGCGGCTCGCCTGTGTCACCGTCATCAAAACCAGCCGCCTGCGCATCGACAACCCGCAGGACGAGCAGGGCCGCAACCTCCATGTCGGGCGACTGGTGGACATGCGCGCCTGGGCCAGCGGTCTCGGGCTGCGGCCGGAACAGGTGACGGCCCATGCGCTGGAGGCGACCGATCCGGCCGCCGCCCTGATCGATTTTGCGCGCGAAAACCATGTCGATCAGTTGGTGATCGGCGCCGGTTCGCCGCGCCGGCGCGACATTGGCCCGGTCGCCGCGCGCATCGCCGCCCAGGCGCCCTGCACCGTCACGCTGGTGCGGCTGCCCCGGCCAACCGATCCCGCGCCGCTCGGCGAGGAAATCGAGACCGAACCGGATGCGGGTTTCGGGATCTAGATTGAGACGCCGGGATTGATGCGCGCCGCCATCGGCGTTAAATGGTTTTGGCCCTATCGTGAACCGGGCCGGAACGGAAACCGCGCATGAACCGGATTGATCGCCGCGTCGCCTTGAGCGGACCGGCGGAAGTCGAATATCTCGACGGCGATTTCAAGATCAAGAAGCCGGGCGCATACGTCGTCTGCGCCGCCACCGGCGCGCATGTCGCGCTCGAAGATCTGCGCTACTGGAACGTCGATCGCCAGGAACCCTACGCCGGTCCGGAAGCCAAGCTTTTGCGGCTCAAACAACTGGGGCAGGGGAGCTGAGCGCCTGTCCCCGGCTTCCGCTGCGGCAGGACGCGATCTGGCGCGTTTCTTTTCGTTTCGTTTCGATTTGATTTGATTGCTGATTTGCGATCTGGCTGGGTGGCGGCGTAATCGCCATCAAGGAAACGTGAACGAGCTTGGCCTTGGGTATCGGGAACCGCTTTAAAACGTCATTTCAGATTGTTATCGGCAGCGTTCAGGCATTGGCTTTTTTAGACCGGCTTGATGGCGTTCACGAACTCGTGCTACCAAGCATGGCGTTACAACAACCATGCGGCCAGCAAATGGCATCGCTTCAAAGATGCCATAGGCACGCTATTCATACCGGGAGGAATGCCATGTTTCGTCCATTTCTGATCGCTGCGGCCTCCGTTGCGGTTCTTTTGTCCTCATCGGCCGCCTTTGCGCAGCAACCCGGCGGCACGGCGGCGGAAGCCAAAGCCCTGCTGACCAAAGCGGTCGCCGCCGTCAAAGCCGACAAGTCCAAGGCCCTTGACTCGTTCAACAGCGCCGACGGCGGGTTCCTCGACCGCGACCTTTATGTGTTTTGCACCAAGGTTGCCAATGGCGAGTTCGTCGCCATCGGCAACCCGAATTCCAAGCGGTTGCTCGGTCTGGACATCAGGACGCTGAAGGACCCCACCGGAAATGCTTTCGGCGAGGCCATTTTTGCCGCGGAACAGAAGCCCGAAGGTGAAATCACCGAGGTTGCCTATGTGTTTCCAAAGCCCGGGCCGGACAAGACCCCAGTTCCGAAAGTAAGCCTGGTCACCAAGGTGGGTGATTTGGGCTGCGGCGTTGGCTACTACAAATAAGCTCGGGCGTCGCTCCGCCAAGCCCCCGGGTTTGATCGATTCGCCAAAATTCTGCGAATCGCGAGCCGTTTTTCCGGCCCGCGATTCGGGGAGGCGTTGCGAATGGCGCCGCTCTATCCGGATTCGGCCTGAAGCCGCGTATCTCGCGCCGGCTGTCCGGACGGCGAAATATTGTGCTCCGGCGTTTTAGAAATTTCACTCATTCTCGCCCCGCAGGCCCGCGTAGCGCCCGCGCGCCCAGAAGCGTCAGGGCCTTGCGCAGATCTTCGTCCTCCACGCCCTGCGTGGCTTTGCCCGCCTCGGCCAGAGCCTGCGCGTCGGGCGGAGCAATGCGCGGGCGCGCAAGGGCCTTGCTCAGCGGACCTTGGCGGATCGCCAGCCGTCCCACCGCCCGCCAGCCGAGATGGGAATTGACGCGCTCGATCAGTTGCGGCGCCATGTGCTGGATTTCGATGGCCATGCCCCCCGAAACGCGCAGCACCAGCGTCGCCGGCTCGACTGAAGCCTCTGGAAGGCGCTGGACGGGGCGGCGAGGCCATTGCAGTTTGATGGGCTCGCTGCAGGCGCCAAGACGCGCGCCAACGATGTCGTCCCAGTGCAGGATGAGGCTCGACTGGCCAAAGCCCTGTCTGGCCAGCAAAGGGTCGACCGCGACGCCGACGAGTTCGGCGAGCGGGACGGGTTTGGAGAATTTTTTCGAAGGCGCCATGCGCCATCTTGGAAGAGCCATGGGCAAAAGCAAGACGCAAGGCGATGTGCGGGCAAAAAAGCTGCTCGACTGGTATGATTCCAGCCGCCGCGACCTGCCCTGGCGCGCGGCGTCTGGCGCAAAATCCGATGTTTACGCGGTCTGGCTGTCGGAAATCATGCTCCAGCAGACCAGCGTCGTCACCGTCGCCGCCTATTACCGCAAATTCATGGCGCTCTGGCCTCGTGTCGAAAACCTCGCGGCGGCGCCGGTCGAACAGGTCATGCAGGCCTGGGCCGGGCTAGGCTATTATTCGCGGGCGCGCAACCTCCACGCCTGCGCGCAAAAAATCGTCGCCGATTTCGGCGGCGTCTTTCCGACCGACGAGGCGCAATTGCGGGGCCTTCCGGGTATCGGCCCCTATACGGCGGCAGCCATCGTCGCCATCGCCCATGGCCGGCGCGCCATTGTCGTCGATGGCAATATCGAGCGCTACGCCGCCCGGCTGCTGGCGCTGGAGACGCCGCTTCCCGCGGCCAAAAAGGCGATCTACGCCTTTGTCGAAAGCCTGACGCCACAAGACCGCGCCGGCGATTTCGCCCAGGCCGGCATGGATTTCGGGGCGACTTTGTGCACGCCGCGCAATCCCGATTGCGGGCATTGTCCGCTGCACGGCGATTGCGCCGGCGCGGCTTGCGGCCATCCGGAGGATTTTCCGCGCAAGGCTTTGAAAAAGCCGCGTCCGCTGCGGCGCGGGGCGACGTTTTACCTGCGCCGCGCCGACGGCGCCCTGTTGACGCGGACAAGGCCGCCGCGCGGCCTGCTCGGAGGCATGGTCGAGTTTTGCTGCGCCGACTGGCGCGCCGAGCGCTCGCCGGACTGGGCCTTGCGCCAATTCGCGCAAGGCGCGCTCAAAGGGGCGCCGATGCCCGGCGTGGCGTGGCGCCATGCCGGCGAAGTGGATCATATTTTTACCCATTTCGCCTTGAACCTGACGGTTTTCGTCGGCGCCGCGCCGCGATCGACGCCGGCGCCGGAAGGCTTTGTCTGGCTCGATGAGAGCCGGATGCGCGCCGCCGCCTTGCCCAGCGTGATGCGAAAGGTGGAGGCCTGCGCAAGGGCTCATCTCGCCGCTTCGGGCTTGTCAGGCGCGCGGATACGTTCATGATGCGGGGGCGGCGTTCCGGCTGGGCGGGACCGGCGCATCCCGGAGTTCGCGCATGACGAGAAAACGCGGCGACAAGCCGCAAGTCGAACTGACGGAAGGCGCGATCCGCGTGGTCTGGCGAGGGCGCACCCGAACCATCCTGCCGGCGCCCGCGCCGACCAACGCCGAGGACGCGCCCGATTTCACCGTCAGCCTCGACGACCTGGTCTGCTGGGATCCGCCCGACGACGACACCGAGATCGAAATGACCGAATTGCAGATCATCCTCGAAGCCATTGATGATGCTTTCGACCGGCTGGGCCTCGATGTGGCTTATGAATGAGGCGCCAGCCCTCCCCAAAACGAATCCCATCTGCTAGAAAACGAGCGCGATACGCGGGAGACGACACGCATGAGATGGGAAGATTTTCGCCGGTCGGAAAATGTCGAGGATCGCCGTGGCGACACCCAATATGCCGGCGGGGGCGGCGGCTCCTCGGGACATCTTGGCATCGGCGCGATGATCATTCTCGGCCTGATCGGCTATGCCTTCGGGATCGATCCTCGCCTGCTCATCGGCGGGGCGGAACTGGTCAGCAATGTGACGTCCGGTTCGGGCAAGCAGCAGACCGCGCCCTCCAAGCCGATGGGCGCCCCCAACGACCAGATGGGCCATTTCGTCTCCGCCGTTCTGGCCGAAAACGAGGATGTTTGGAAGGAGGTGCTGCCGGCCCAGACCGGCGTGCGCTTCGTCCCCGCGCCGGTGGTGCTGTTCCAGGGCGGCACGCGTTCCGGCTGCGGCATAGCACAATCGGCGATGGGACCGTTCTATTGCCCGGAAGATCGGAAAATCTATCTCGACACGGCATTCTTCAAGGACATGCAGAAGCGCCTCGGCGGCGGCGGCGATTTCGCCTACGCCTATGTCATTTCTCATGAAATGGGCCATCATGTGCAAAATCTGCTCGGCATTCTGCCCAAGGCCCAGGCCGCGCAACAGAACGCCGGCTCGAAAGCCCAGGCTAACGCCATTTCGGTGCGGGTCGAATTGCAGGCCGATTGCCTCGCCGGCGTCTGGGCGGCGAACGCCCATCAGAAATGGCAGGTCATCGAAGAGGGCGACGTCGAAAAGGCCATGGCCACCGCACAGGCAATCGGCGACGACCGGTTGCAGAAATCGGGGCGCGGCTATGCCGTGCCGGATTCCTTCACCCATGGCTCTTCGGCGCAACGGGTGCAATGGCTGGAACGCGGGCTGCAATCGGGCAAGGTCTCGGCCTGCAATACATTCGGGCAGTGACCGGCGGCTGAACGATTATCGAACCGGCGGCGCCCATCCAGGCGGCGCCAGTTCAAAGCCCGAAAATTCGAAAGCCGGGGCGACGACGCAGCCGACCAGGCTCCAGCCGCCAAGGCTTCTGGCTTCCTGCCACGCGCCCGCCGGGACGACGGCCTGCAAGACTTCGCCGGCTTGCGGTTGGGGGCCGAGTTTTGCGGTTTTCTCGGGTGAATCCGCATCGCGCAGGCCCAGATGCAGCGGCGCGCCGGCGTGCCAGAGCCAGATTTCCGCCGCATCGACGCGATGCCAGCGCGAAAATTCGCCCTCCGCGAGCAAAAACAGGATGCTGGTCGCAACGCCTCTGCCGCCGCCGGCCGGGACGTCACGCCAGATTTCGCGAAAATGCCCGCCCTCGGGATGCGGCGTCAGGCCAAGTATTTCGCGCACCGCGCGGGCGGGGAGCGAGGCGTCGCGAAAGTCGATCATTCCGTGGCGGCCTTTCTCAGATCAGTTTCTGCGCCCGGACGTTGAGCGCCCGGCGGATTTTCAGGCGGCGAATCAGGTCGGCGAGATCTTTTGGCGCGGCCTTTGCCGAGGCTTGACGCCCAGCCAGCGCCCCGACCGGCGGCGACAGCGCCGGCGCGAGCCGCGTCGCCAGACTGTTGGGCGCGAGCCGCAGCAGGGCGCCTCGAAACGCGCCGGGTTCGAGCAGCAGATCGCCGGCCTCGTCGGCGAAGCCGCTTTGCGGCGCAAAGCCGCCTTCGAGCACCAACAGGATTTCCGCACGCGCCCGCTCGATGGCGAGGCGCAGCCCGTCGCGCGCGGAAGCCGTTTCGATGAAGGCGCAGCCGGCGTGTTCGGCGAGTTCGGCGAGGTCAAAGCCGGCGGGGCCGACAATCGCCACATCGCGCAAAAATCCGTCCACGGCGAGGCGCACCAGCATGGCCAGGCTGCGCGCCACGGCTTCGCCCGCCCGCGCGACCGGGCTTGCGGCGCGCAGCGACGGGGAAAGGACGATGGCCGAGATCATGGGGCGGCGCCTGAATCAAAGAGCAAGTCACTTAAGCCCTTTCGCGCCGCGCCGCAAAGAGGCTTGACAAAAGGTTAATGTTCTTTATTTGTTCTAACACATCCTGTTGTTTCCGCGAGGCGGCGATGATCCCGGCTTTATGCGTCGATGTGACGATTCCTGACGCGGCGCCCGGCCCGGCTTCGGCGGGCGGCGAAAAGATTGCGCCAAAGCGGCGGCGTGGCCGCACGGCGAACGCCAACGCCAGCGGGCGCTTTGAACCTGTGGCGCGCGTCGATCTCGACGACGGCTGGGGCTCGCTCGACGAGTTGCCGGCTTTCGTCACCGAGGTCGCTCACGAAAAGCCCAAGAAAATCATCACCCGCAACGAGTCGCCCGACCTCGCCTTCGACCGTTCGATCAATCCCTATCGCGGCTGCGAACATGGCTGCGTCTATTGTTTCGCCCGCCCGACCCACGCTTTTCTCGGCCTGTCGCCGGGGCTGGATTTCGAAAGCCGGCTGTTCGTCAAGGACAATGCGGCGGAAATCCTGCGCCGCGAATTTTCCGCGCCCGGCTACCAGCCGAAAACCATCGCCATCGGGACCAATACCGATCCCTATCAACCAATCGAACGCGAGCATCGCGTCATGCGCTCGATCCTCGAAATGCTGGCGCAGGCCAATCATCCGGTCGCCATCGTCACCAAATCGGCTCTGGTGCTGCGCGATCTCGACATTCTCGGCCCGATGGCGGCGAGGGGGCTGGCGAAAGTGGCGCTGTCGGTGACGACGCTCGACCGCGATCTGGCGCGGGCGATGGAGCCGCGCGCCTCGACGCCGCAGCGCCGGCTCGACGCCATCGAAAAGCTCAGCCTGGCGGGGATTCCGGCGGCGGTGATGGTCGCGCCGGTCATTCCCGGCGTCAACGATCACGAGATCGAGACCATTTTGACGCGCGCCCATGCGCTGGGCGCCAGCGAGGCCTTCTATATCCTGTTGCGCCTGCCTTTGGAGACGCAGGATATTTTCGCCGGCTGGCTGCTCGAACACCATCCCGGCAAATATCGCAAGGTGATGGCGCTGCTGCGCTCGACCCGCGAGGGCAAGATCTATGACGCCGCCTGGGGCAAGCGCATGACCGGAACCGGCCCCTATGCCTGGATGATCGGGCGGCGTTTCGAACTGGCCTGCGAAAAGATCGGCTTTAACAAGCACAAGACCCGGCTGCGAACCGACCTGTTCGCGAGGCCGGCCGGCGGCGGCGTGCAGTTGAGCCTGTTTTGAAGGAAAGCCAAAACTCAGTTCCGGCTGGCGAGGCGATAGGGGAAGGGCGCAAAGCGCGCCGAGACGAGAATGGGCGCCGCGCCCCTGATCGGGCGGCCCCAATTGGAGTAGGGCGCCTTGGGCGCCACAGCGGCGATCAGGTCGGGGCGCGGTTGCGGCGTCGCAGGCGCGACGGCGGTGGCGCTCGCGACCGCCAGTTCGGCCGGGCGCGGCGGCGGCGTCGGGCTTTCCGCCGGATTGGCCCCATTGGCCTCGGCCGGCAATGTCGGCGACGTCGCTGGCCCGGCAGGCGGCGTCGCCGTGCCAGCGGGGAGTCCGAACTGCGCCCGGACGGTCTGGATTTTCACCGGCGTTCCCGCGCCCGGCGCCGGCTGCGGCGCCAAAGCGGCTACAAGGCCTTCAAATGCGTTGGAGACCGGGTTTTGCGGCGGGTTTTCCTGACGCTTCGCGCGGGCGATCAGAATGCGCGGCTCGCGCGGCGCGTCGCAATCGCGAATGCCGAGCCGGATCAGCTCCGAGCCGGTCAGCACCTTGTATTGACGCGTCAGTTCCCCGAGTCGCTGGCGCACGGCGGGCGGATAGGCCGCCATCATCGCCTCGGAAATTTCCTCATTGGCGTTTTTGGTGACCGGATTATAGGCCTTGTGGAATTTCAGGATGCTGGACGGATAGACGCAGACATTGGGCAGGCTCAGCGCCAGCGTGCAGGCGGAGCGGCATTCGTGCAGCCGTACCTCGCGGTTGCTCGCCAAATAGCGCTCCGTCTGGGCGCCATATTGATCGACATAGCCGCCGACGTCCTTCATGACCACGACAGGCGCATCGCCGGGAGGCGGATAAAGATAACTCATGGGACCGGATCGTTCACGGGAGTCCGAAGCCTTTGGACAAGGCCAGCTTTGTTCCAACAAGGTAAAGGCTTCATTAACGCCCGGAACCTGAAATCATGACGACCAAACCTTTGCGTCACTTCCCGTAACGCCGCCAATAGTCGTCGTAAATATCCTCGACCCGGGGCTCTCGCGGTGGGATCGGGCGCACGATCCGGGTGATGTTGAGGAAGTGGCGGTAGTTGAGGTTGTCGGAAAATCCGTTTCCGCCCCAGGTGCCGCAGCCGATCGACATCGAGAACGGCAGGCCGTTTTCAAAAGACCCGCTGACGGCGAGGCTGTGGACCTGATCGACGATCACGCGGCCCACCGGCAATTCCTCGCCAAGACGCATGATTTCATGCGGGCTCGCGCCATGGACCCCGACCGAATGGCCCTTGCCCTGGTAATCGTAGATCGCCCGCACCTGATCTATCGCGGCGTCGAAATCGCCGACCCGATAGACGGTCAGCGCCGGCGAAAGCTTCTCGCCGGACAGCGGGTGACGCGAACCGATGTTCGAGACGTTTTCCTGCGCCATGATGAAACGGCAGTCAGCGTAACTGTCGCGACTTAGTCCTGCCAGCTGCGCCAGTCGCGGGGCGGATTGCGCGAGGACGGCGGGCGACAGCGCGCCGGAAGGGAACATCGCGGCTTCGAGCCGCCGCCGCTCGTCGGGCGTCGCCAGCACGCCGCCCTCCGCCTCCAGAGCGGCAAGCAGCGGCCCCCATGCGTCGCCGATCACCACCAGGCTGTTTTCCGAGGAACAGCTGGTGGCGTAGTCGAAGGTCTTGGAGGCGGCGATGCGGGCGGCGGCGGCGCGAAAGTCGGCGTTGGGCGTGACAATCGCCGCGACATTGCCCAGACCGACGCCAAGGGCGGGCGTGCCGCTGGAATAGGCCGCGCGGACATTGGCCTGCGAGCCGGTGGCCACCACCAGATCGGCCAGACGCATCAATTCCGCTGTCAGCGCTTTCGACGCCGGCGACGGCAATGCCTGCGCCAGATCCTTCGGCAGACCGACTTTCGCCAGTTCGTCGTGCACATAGCCCAGCAAGCTGGCGCAAACGCCGGCGCCCCTTGGCGACGGCGCCAGCACGATGGCGTTGCGCCCCTTCAGGGCGTTGATGATGTTGTTGATCGGCGCGGCCACGGGATGGGTCGAGGGCGTGATCGCCGCCACCACGCCGACCGGCCGGGCGATTTCGGTGACTCCGGCGGCGGGGTCTTCGCGCAGCACGCCGACCGAGCGCGCGCCTTGCAGATCGCGAAGCAGCCCCAGCGTCTTGCGGTGGTTCTTGAGGACCTTGTCCTCGACCGACCCGAGACCGGTGTCTCGCACCGCCTGCTCGGCAAGCGCCCGGTTGCGGCGCGGCTCCATGACCGCCCAGCCGGCGGCCGTTACGGCGAGGTCGACGGTTTCCTGGCTTGCCTGAGCAAAGGCGCCCTGGGCCGCGCGGGCCCTCTCGACGAAAAGCCTTGCCCGTTCCTCGTCCCGCATCGACAAAAACCCCGATTGCACCCCTGAAATCAAGTTAATGCATACCTCCTCCCGTCTGGCAAACCTGTCGTCGAAGGTGGCGATTTTCCATCTGCGCCACGATTCGGGAACAACGGCCAGTCCGGCCAAACCTCAGGTCAGGACGGCCACCAACAGCGGCAGCCACAGCATGGCGAAGAGAGTCGATGTCAGCACCATGCCCGCGACCTCCTCCGGCCGATTGCGATACATCAGCGCGAACAGATAATTGAACACCGCCACGGGCATGGTGCTTTGCATGATCACGACGCCGCGCGCCACGTTGTCGTGTTCGAACAATCAGGCGGCGACCGCCCAGCCGCCGGCGGTCCCGAGCCCCAGCCGAACCAACGCCATGGTCGTCGAACGCCCCAGACTTGTCGCCTTGATTTTCGCGAGAGCGACGCCCAGCGCCATCAGCATCAGCGGAACCGCCATCCCTCCGGCCAGTTCGGCGGTATTGGCGATCCAGCGGGGAATGGCGACGTCGAAACCGGACAAAGCCACGGCGACCGCCACCGCATAGATCAGCGGCGTGCGCGCCATCGCGCCCGGTTCGAAGCGGCCCGAGGCAATGGCGGGCCCAAGGGTGAACTGGCCGATGCTGGTCACCGCGAAATAAACCATCGCCAAAGCCAGACCCCGGTCGCCGAAGGCGAACTTGCAGACAGGAAGCCCGAGATTGCCGATATTGGGGAAAATCAACGACGGCAGGTAGACCCGGAGCGACAGCCCGGTCAGCCAAAGGCCGAGCCCGGCGACGAGGGCGAAAAGGCCCAGGCAGGCCAGCGTCGCCTCGACCATCAGGCCGGTCTCGGCGAAGGAAATCCGGGCGCTGGTGAAGGTCGAGAACACCAGACATGGCGCAGCGATCAGCGACACGAGATCGGTCACCAGCATCTGGTCGAAGGAATAGCCCCTTTTCTCCCAGATATAGCCTGCCGCCGACAGCAGAAACACGGGGGCGACAACGGCGGCAAGGCCCGAAATCATTTCCATTGATTTATCCCGGCTGCGGCCGAACGCCTGTTCGCGATGCGCCCGTCTGGCGCAAACGCCCTGTCTCCGCCAGTCGGGCGCGCCATGCTCGTTCCGGCGCCATTCCCCGAAGCCAATGAGCGCGCGCCTTGATGGCTTCGCGGAGCCCATGATGCGGCTTCCGGGCGGCGTCGGCCAGTCGATTCCTCGTTCGTTGCGATGGGACCTCCTTTGCGGCCTTCTTGCTGCCATCTTGGCGTATCGGCCTTCGGCGACTGACGAAAGCCAATTTCCCTTGGAAATTTTTTTAAGGAATCCGTGGGGTTTTTCTGCCTGAAGCATTTTTAAGCGAAACGGAGGCCGCTTCGCGTGCGGAAATTGCATAAAAAAAGCCGAGAGTGTTTTCGGCGAACGGCTCTGCTCCGAATGCGCCCCCGTTTCGATAAGCAATATCTGCCTCCCTTTGCGCCAGACAGAAGGAAATTTCCGCCATGCGTCGACACCGCCGAGCCAAGATTGTCGCCACCGTCGGGCCGGCAAGCGCCGCGCCCGCCCAGTTGAAAGCCCTGTTTGTCGCGGGAGTGGACACATTCCGCCTGAACTTCAGCCATGGGACCCATGCCGATCATGCCCGCGTCCATGCGGCCATTCGCGCCCTTGAGGAGGAAGTCCGCATGCCGATCGGCATTCTCCAGGACCTGCAAGGCCCAAAGATTCGCGTCGGCGCGATTCGCGACGGCAAAATCGTGGTCGCGGCGGGCGAAAAGGTGCGATTCGCACTGCAAGGCGGCGACGGCGACGCCATGTCGATCCCGTTGCGTCATCCCGAGATTTTCGCCGCCGTCATGCCCGGACATGACCTGCTGATCGACGACGGCCGCGTGCGGGTCCGCGTCACCGGCATGACCGACGACACCATCGACGCCGAGGTGATTTATGGCGGCGTGATCTCCGATCGCAAGGGGGTCAATCTGCCCAATACGATTTTGAACCTGTCGCCGCTGACCGCGAAGGATCGGGCGGACCTCGCCTTCGGCCTCGAACTCGGCATGGACTGGGTGGCGCTTTCCTTCGTCCAGAAGCCCGCGGACGTGATCGAAGCCAAGGCGCTGATCGGCAACCGGGCGGGCCTCGTCTCCAAGATCGAGAAACCCACGGCGCTCGACCATATCGAAGACATTATCCTGCTGTCGGACGCCATCATGGTGGCGCGCGGCGATCTGGGCGTCGAGATCCCGCATGAGGACGTCCCGGGCCGCCAGAAGGAAATCGTTCGCGCCGCGCGTCTGGCGGTCAAGCCGGTGATCGTCGCCACCCAGATGCTCGATTCGATGGTGTCCTCGCCAACGCCGACGCGAGCGGAAGCCTCGGATGTGGCCACGGCGATCTACGATGGCGCCGACGCGGTGATGCTGTCGGCGGAATCGGCGACCGGCGACTATCCTGTAGAGACCGTGCGGATGATGGACAACATCATTCGCGCGACCGAAGGCCACAAGCTTTACACCTCGATTATCCACGCGACCCAGCCGGAAACGGAAGAGACGCCGCCGCACGCCGTCGCCGCCGCCGCCGCCGACGTGGCCGGAGCCATTGGCGCTCCGGTGATCGTCGCCTTCACCTCTTCCGGCACGACGGCGGCGCGCATCGCCCGCAAACGCCCGATGCTGCCGATCCTGGCCATCGCCCCGAGCGCCGCCATCGCGCGTCGCCTGCGGTTGCTGTGGGGCGTTCATAGCGTTCATTCGGCCGCGGCCCTCGACTACGACGAAATGATCTCCCATGCAGCGGAGATCGCGCGAAGCGAAGCCTTCGCGCAAGTCGGCGACAACGTTGTCGTCGTGTTCGGCATCCCGTTTGGCCGCGCCGGAACAACCAACAACTTGCGCGTGGTCGAGATCGGCCGGGGCTGACGGCCGGGTCCGGGCGTGAGGCGCCACTGCGTCCTTCGCCGATTTATTTGCGCGGGGGCAGCCATCAAGGAGCGGCGCCGATGAAAGCGGCGCACAAGGCGCCGATCGGGACAGGAATATGCGGCAAGACAGAAAGCTTTGCTTGGGCGACGGGCGCCGCGCGCCGCTCGGGCGCGCGTCCGGCCGCGGCCGGCGAAATATCGTCGGTCCTTTTCAAGGGCCGATGGTAAAAGGCCGGGCCGTCATCGGACGCATGAACAAGTGCGCGCCTTCGGCCGTCACGGCCTAGTCATAATGTTCAAGGAACGCGAGAACAGAACGGAAATTGCTTCGAAGGCCCGACAACTCCAAGGTTGTAACCCGCACATAATTGTATTGATATTTTTCGGTTCCGATAAAATTTTCGTGAAGCCGGCGGCTAAAGAACGATCCTGAGCTTGACAAAGGACTGTGGGCGCCTTTATCAATTTAAGGCAAGGATAATATAATTAAGTCAGTGGTACGAATCAAAAGATTAGGGCAAGGTCTGAAAAATAATTTTAAATGTAGTAGAAAAAATTTTGTAGTGGTTTGTAATTGAGTTTACTCTCCTGTTTGCACATTAAATAACAGAATTTGCTGCGAATGCTATCGTCATGGCTGGGGGCAGGAAATGCAGGAGAGGTCTCGAATTCCGCAATTGCCAGACGCAGCCGCTTGTCGCGCATGTTGCGAATTTGCTGCGGCGCGCCGTCGTTGGATAGCCGGAGCCAATCCATGAATCTGGCCTCCAACGGAAACGTGAGCCTGGTTTCCCGCTGGTTTTTGCGTCCTGGCGCCGAGGAGGCGGGCTGGGCCGCCCTGCTGGAACTGGCCGAGGCGGTTTTCGTCAACGAACCCGACACTTTGACCTATCTGGTCCATGCGCCCCTGATCGACCATTGGCGCCTGCAAAGCCTGCCGCCGGTTGGCCCCCTGTCGGTCGAGTTCTATGAAGTCTACCGGGATGCGCAGGCTTTCCTGAACCACGTCAACGGCGAGGTTTTCCAATGGTTCCTGAAGACTTACGGATCGCTGTTCGTGGCCTCCAACGGGCGACCTTACACCACCGTCGAGTTCATGACGGCCCGGGCGGGGTTTTCGCGTCCCGGGGTCACCGCCGCGCCGGATCGCGCTGCGGGTGAGGTAAGGGGCCATTCGGGCGCGACGTCCAGGTCCGGCGCCGGAGATCGGGCGTGAACGCCATCCCCGGCCGCTTCGCACAGGGCGCTCATTTGGCGCCTTCAATACTTGTGTTGCCTTCCAATTCCTGGAAGCCGTTTCAGCCGCCGCCGCGCGCCGGTGTCGACGCGTGACCTGTAACGTTCGCCAAAACAGTGAATTGCCGAAATATCCGATCCGCAGGCCGGCGGCGATTTTCTTCAACCTCGTGTCAATCAGTCGAATTTCCTATGACAGGGTGGAACCTTAGGTCAAAATGCAATTGACGATACCGTCGCATTGTGTTAATTTTTTCCAAATATAAAATAAGGTGGGGAGAAAAAACACTAATAAACTGCAAAAGAATATAAACTGGCTAATTGCCGGTTCAATATTTAGTATTAGCCCTAAATTGTTACCTCACGGGGAGGGGGATCTATGCACTCTTTATTGGGCATGTGGTCTTTGGTTGATTGGCGGCGCGTCGGAAACGACGGCAAAACGGTTCATCCTCTTGGCGAAAATCCTGTTGGCCTGCTGGTTTATCTTCCAGGTGGCGCGATGATCGTTCAGATGCTTGCCAAGGATCGCCCGTTGATAAAAAGTACAGACCCAATCGGGGGAAGTATTGACGAGCGGGCGCAAGCCTATTCGACTTGTCTTGCTTATTTCGGCACGTTCAAGGTGGTCGGCGACAAGGTCGAGCACGATATCGAGGCGAGCCTTTATCCGAACTGGTCGGCAAAGCTGACGTCCCGGGGCTATGCATTCGAAAATGGGCAGCTGGTCTTGCGCACCGATCCGGCGATCATCGACGGTGTGTCGGTCGTCAATGAAATGTACTGGGAACGTCCCGCGGCCGCAATACCGTCCGCCTGAAACCAAAACTCCGCGCATACTCATTCGAGAGGCTTCAATGGTCCCTGAGCAATTTAAAGGGCTTGGCGCAAACTTGGGTTCCGAAGCTGCGCGGGCCCATGAGGTCGCCCCCTATGAGCAGCCTGATCTTTCCAGTCTCGCCCCCTCCATGCTGATGTTCATGAGGCGCATCTGGACCACGGCGGGTGTCATTAGCGAGGATCCCTGCCCAACGACCGGCGATTTTTCTCGCCCCGGCTGTTGCTTCGCCGCGCCTTCTTTGCCCGCGACCGCGCCGGGAGATGCGGCGGTCGTGTTGCGCAACGCCGCCGACGCCATGTTGCGCGCCATCATCTTCGACGGCGTCCGCTCCGAGCCGAACGGACAGTTCGACGGAACGGGCCGCTATGAAAAGAGCGTCTACAATCCGTCGTGGAGCTATGCCTCGTTTCTTTCCGCCTTGCGGGCGCGTGCGAAATGAGCGCGCCCAATGACCGTCTCGAACTCTTTGTCGCGCTCTCGGCCGCGCTCACCGGGGTGAAGGCGTTTCGACTGCGCGGCACGGGGCAGGCCGAGGCCTATCTGGCGGCGGTGGAGGCCATCGTGCCGTGGCCCATTATCGACGACCTGTTCTCGCAATTCGCCGCCCTGCCGGCCGGCGATGCACTGGAGCCGGCGCTGGAGTCCGGGATTTTGGCCGATCCGCGACTCGGGGCCGTGGCGCGCAACCTGATCTTGCTCTGGTATCGCGGCGCGTGGAGCCAGCTGCCGCCCGCCTGGCGCGCCAGTTTCGGATCATCGGCGGGGGACACGAATCATGTGATTTCGTCTGCCGCCTATCAAGCCGGCCTGCAATGGGAAATCGCCGGCGCGCACCCCGTCGGAGCCCGCCAGCAGGGCTATGGTTCCTGGGCGTTGCTGCCCGCAGGGGAGGACACGCCATGAGCGAGGCCGCCGAATTCGATGTCGTGATCGTCGGCGCGGGCGTGGCCGGAGCGCTGGCGGCCGGGCAGTTCGCCAAGTCCGGCCTGAAAGTGCTTGTGCTGGAGGCCGGGCCGGATACGACCCGCGACCTCGCCAGCTACAACGCCCATCTGGAAACCTTTTACACCGCCTCGTCCAAGGGCGCGGAAACGCCATGGCCGCCGGCCGAGGGCGCGCCGCAGCCCGATGGCGCCGATCTTTTCAAGCAGGAAGGTTATTTCGTCCAGCGCGGGCCACACCTTTATGGCAGCACCTATACGCGCACCTTCGGCGGTTCGACTCTGCACTGGCTAGGCGTCTCACTGCGCATGCTGCCCGAGGATTTCGAGCTTCGCGCGCGCCATGGAGTAGGGCGCGACTGGCCGATCGGCTATGCCGCGCTGGCCCCCTGGTACGACCGGGCCGAGCACGCGATCGGCGTCTCGGCCGACGTCGAAGAGCAGCGCTACCATGGTTTGACCTTTACGGCGGGTTATGACTATCCGATGCGGCGCATCCCGCCCAGCTATTCGGACCGGGTGCTCGGCGCGGCGGTCAATTCGCTCGAAGTGGATCTGGGCGAAGAGCGCGTGGCGGTGCGGGTGCGCTCCTATCCGGCGGCGCGCAATTCCATCCCGCGCGGCGACTATCAGCCGATCGGAGCCCTCGATATAGGTTCCGATGGCCAAGAGCGCTCGACCTACATCGGCGAGCGCTGCGAAGGCAATACCGCCTGTACGCCGATCTGTCCGGTTCAGGCCAAATACAACGCCAACAAGACCTTCGCCCGGGCCGACCGGCGCCATTTGACCCTCCGCAGCCAGGCGGTGGCGAGCCAAATCCTGTTCGACGGCGTCACCGGCGCGGTCAGCGGCATCAGCTACAAGCGGTACGACGATCCGCGTTCAACATCCTTCAATGAGGAGGTGGCGACCGGCCGCGTCTACATTCTCGCCGCGCATGCCGTCGAAAACGCCAAGCTGCTTCTGGCTTCCGGGCCGCAATCCGGCGAAGGTCAGGTCGGCCGGGGGCTGATGGATCATCCCGCTCTCTATGCCTGGGGACTGGCGCCGTTCAATGTCGGCGCCTTTCGCGGACCGCAATCCTCGTCGGGCATCGAGGATTTTCGCGCCGGGGGATTCCGCGCCCGCCATGCCGCCTTCCGCTTCGACATCGGCAACGACGGCTGGCGCGCTGCCACCGGCGCCCCCGATGCGACGGTCATCGACGCCGTGACCAACCAGAAACTGTTCGGCCGGCAATTACGAACCCAGCTGGCGGACCAACTGTCGCGGCAGGTCCGCATGTCGCTCGCGGTCGAGCAATTGCCCGATCCGGATAATCGCGTGACCATCGATCCCGCCTATCGCGACAAGTTCGGAAATCCGCGCCCGGTCATCGATTACCGGATCGCCGATTATACGTTCGAGGGCATGGCGGCGGCGCGCAAGGTCGCCGCCCGGATTTTTCGCCAGGCGGGTATCAAGGACTGCTCCCGCTCCACCGCCGAATTGCGGTTCCCGACGGCCATTTATGATGGCGAGGAGGTCCACTACCACGGCATGGGACATTTCGCGGGCACGCACGCCATGGGCAGCGACCGTTCGAACTCCGTGGTCGACGAATTCCAGCGCTCGTGGGATCACCCCAACCTGTTCCTGTTGGGGTCGGGCAGTTTCGCGACCATGGGCACTTCGAACCCGACGCTGACCCTCGCGGCGCTGGCGCTGCGCACCGCCGACCATATCATCGCCAAACTGCACGACGGCGGCTGAACGGCTTCCGTTGCAAGCCGACCGAAGCGCCCAGGAGCTCATTCGCATTCTGGTAGAAGGAAACGAACGTGTCGCCATTCGTCAAAAATCCCAACCGGCCCGACCTCGCTGCTTTGCAAAGCGACAGCGACTATGACGCGATTGTCGTCGGCTCGGGCATTTCCGGGGCGATCATCGCCAATGAGCTGGCGCAGGCGGGAAAGCGCGTGCTGATCGTGGAGGCGGCCCCCGAAACCGATCGCACCTATGAGGGCTACACGGAATATCTCAATCATTTTTACGGGCAGAGCGCCAAGGACAACCAGTCGCCCTTCCCAATAAATCCCAACGCCGCGACGCCGCGCGGTTCCGAATTGCGCAAGCTCGACCCGCTCGAGACCAATAGTTCTTCCTACATCGTCCAATCCGGCCCCTATGTCAGCGATACGGTCTATACTAGGGTTTTCGGCGGCACCAGCATCCACTGGGAAGCCAAGACGCCACGGATGTTGCCGCAGGATTTCAAGACCCAGACCGTGTTCGGCCAGGGCAGGGACTGGCCGATCGGCTACGAGGATATTGAGACCGATTACGAGACGGCGGAGCGCGAGATGGGTGTATCCGCCGATGTCGAGGATCAAAAATATCTCGACCTCAAATTTCGCGATTCCTACGTCTTTCCGATGCGCGGCCTGCCGCCCTCCTGGCTCGACGAGCAGGTGGCGCAGGGCATCGACAATTCGCAGGTCGAATTATACGGCGAGCGCTACGCGCTGAAGGTGCGGCCCTTTCCGCAGGCGCGCAACGGCATCCCCAATCCCGCCTATGACGGGGGCAAGGGCTTCGAGCCGACAAGCGCGGTCGCCTCGCATCAGATCGACATCGGAGGCCGCTGCCAGGGCAACACCAATTGCGTGCCGATTTGCCCGGTGCAGGCCAAGTACCATTCGGGCAAGACGCTGGCCAAGGCCTTTGAAACCGGGCGGGTCGATTTGCTGTCGCAGGCGGTGGCCTCGAAAGTGATCATCGACGACGCCAGCGGCCGCGTGACCGGCATTGAGACCAAAGTCTATCACCATGTGTCATCGCCCGCCTACAAGACGGTCACACTCCGCGCCAGGCTTTACGTCATTGCCGCCAATGCGATCGAAACGCCGCGGTTGCTGCTGGCCTCCGGCCTGCGCAGCAAAAGCGGACTTGTGGGCCGCAACCTTATGGACCACGCCTATCTGCTCAACTGGGCGCTGATGCCGCAGATCTGCGGCACGACGCGCGGCACCAGCTGCACCAGCGGCATCGTCGATTTGCGCGGCGGCTCCTTCCGCCGCAGCCAGGCCGCTTTCGCCGTCGATATCCACAATGACGGCTGGGGCTGGGCCACCGGTTCGCCCTCCACCGATCTGGTCGAACTGGTCGATGACGGCAACAAGTTCGGACGCGATCTGCGCAACGCGATCATCGACAGGGTGTCGCGTCAATTGCTGCTGGCCTTCATGATTGAAGTGATGCCGAGCGAGAGCAATCGCGTCACCGTCGATCCGACCTACAAAGACCCGCTCGACAACATGCGCCCGGTCGTTTCCTTCGCCGTGCCCGAATATTCGATGCGCGGGGCCGCCTATGCGCGGCAGTTCGCCAAGACCTTGTTCGCGCGGCTCGGGGCGGAGGATCACACGCATTACGATCCGTCGAACTATGGTTTCATCGCCTATCAGGGCGACCCCTACGAGATCCGTGGCGGCAATCACCTCGCCGGCACGCATATCATGGGGTCCGACCCATCAACTTCCGTGGTCGACGCCGATCAGCGCAGCTGGGACCATGACAATCTCTATCTGGTGGGCGCCGGCAGCATGCCGACCATCGGCACCGCCAATGTCTCGCTCACCATGGCGGCGATCGCCTACCGCAGCGCGCGGAAAATCATCGCGACGCTCAACCACTGAAAACGCGCCCGCCCGGCTCAACGGAATGTGACGGAGAATACGATGGCTTCCCCCGACATAACTTCGATCGAAGTATTGCGTAGCCAGCTGGCCAAGGCGATACAACTCGAGCACGCGACCATCCCGCCCTATCTCACCGCGCTCTATTCGATCCGGCCGGGCGCCAACACCGACGCCACGCAAATCCTGCGCGTAATCGTGGTCGAGGAAATGCTGCACCTGACCATTTCCGCCAACCTGCTCAACGCCATAGGGGGCAAGCCCGACCTGACCGTGAAAGGTTTCGTGCCCTCCTATCCGGCGACGCTGCCCGATGGCGAGACCGACTTCACGGTCGGGGTCGGGCCTCTTAGTCCGGAGACCCTCAAGGCTTTCCTCAAGATCGAGCGGCCAGCCATGGCGCCGGCAGGCAAGAGCCGACATGTCGTCCGCAAATCCGACGATCATTCGACGCATCTGTGCACACTCCCCGAGGACGCCACGCTGCGCTACTACAGCATTGGCGAGTTCTATGCCGCGATCCGCGACGCCATCGTCTATCTCGACCAACAGGCCAAGGCGAAAGGCGAAACCATTTTTACCGGCGATCCGAAGCGCCAGGTGACCTCCGAATATTATTATTCCGGCGGCGGGAAGCTGTGGCCGATCGTCGATCCCGCCAGCGCCGCCAAGGCCATCGACCTCGTCATCCAGCAGGGCGAGGGCAAGACGCAGGCAATCTTCGGCGATAGCGGCGAGATCGCGCATTATTATCGCTTTTTGCAGCTCGACAAAAACCGCTATTACCAGCAAGGCGATTCGCCTGAAAATCCGACCGGCCCCGCGCTCACCACCGACTGGAGCGCGGTGTGGCCGATTGCGACCAACCTCAAGCTCGCCGCCTTGCCCGCCGGTTCGGAGCTTTACGACGCCGCCGTCGCCTTCAACTCCGCCTACCGCCAGTTCCTCGCCCTGCTGACCCGCGCCTATAACGGCGAGCCGCAGGTGCTGCTCGACGCCGTGCCGCGCATGTTCGAGTTCCGAAACCTGATCCAGCAACTGATCTGCAATCCGCTGCCGGGCGGGAATGGCAATGCGGCCCCGACCTACGAAATCTAAAAACGAGGCCCCTTGAACAGGAGAATTGGTCCATGACCTCATCGCCGCGCCTTGAAAATTTCGTCGCCTTTTCGGCGCAGATTACCGCGTTCAATAAAGTGGAGATCTGGGGAACGGGCCTTGCCGACGTTTATCTGGACACTATCGACGGGTTGGTCGGCGCCGCCGTCACCGACGCCTTGCTCGATGCTTTCGCGCCCATCGCCACGCTACGATCGGACGCGGCGCGCACCGACCGGCTAAGGCTGGAGGTTTTCGGCAGCGAACGCCTCGGACCGGTGGCCCGCGCCATTGTCAAGCTTTGGTATATCGGCGTCTGGTATCCCTTGCCCTCGACCTGGCAGGAGCAGTTCGGTCCGACCGCGCGCAACGACGCTTTCGTGCCGACGCCCGCGGCCTTTGTCGAAGGGCTGCTGTGGCCGGCGATCGGCTCCCATCCGCCTGGGGCAAAAGCGCCCGGCTATGGATCCTGGAGGCTGCCGCCGAACATTCCTTCCTTCTAGCCGTCTGCTGGCGGCCTTCGGGCCGCCATCGACTCCCCTCAGGGGGCACCCGCCTTTCAAGCAAGGATGATCGCGATGACTACGAAAGCGCCCAAACTGCCCAAGGACAAGGTCTGGCTGGGCGTCACGCCCACGCTTTGGTGGAATGACGACTTTTTGACCATCGACATCGGCATCCCCTTCGGGCAATGCGTCAGCGAGATGGCGCTGGCCGGCTTTAAAGGCTGCAGCGTCGGCCACAAATATCCGACCGATCCGAAGGTGTTGCAGGCGGCGTTGCGCCTGCGCGACCTGCGCGTGTCGGAGCCCTGGGTCAGCACCTATTTCACCATCGAGGCGATGAAGCAGCAGACCATCGACAAGGTCGGCGCGCAGCTGGATTTCATGGAGCAGTTCGAGGCGGGGTGGGACGATCCGCGTCGCGCCGATCTGGTGGTCGCGGAATTTGGCCATGCGGTCAATCCCCTGCCGGTGGCGCTGTTTCCCAATTGCCCGGTGTTCGATAACGCGCAGTGGCAGGCGCTCGCCGAAGGGTTGAACGAAATCGGGCTCCTCGCCAAGAATCGCGGTCGCAAGCTCTGCTACCACCACCACCTTGGCACCGGCGTGATGCGGTCGGAAAGCGTGGACCGGCTGATGGCGCTGACCGACCCCGATGTCGTACATCTGCTGCTCGACACTGCGCATCTCGCCGCCGCAGGCGGCGATCCCATCGCGCTTGCGAAAAAGCATGCTTCACGGATCAAGCATGTCCACCTCAAGAACATGCGCGAGAAAGTGGTCAAGGAAGTTCATGCGAAAGGCTGGTCGTTCGAGCAGGGGATCGAGGCCGGGATCTTTACCGTGCCCGGCGACCCGGACGGCTCGATAAACTCCTACCCCGAGTTGATCGACATTCTGGCCGGCGCGAAATTCGAAGGCTGGCTGGTGGTGGAGGCGGAGCAGGACCCGGCCAAGGCCAACCCGCTCAAATACGCCAAGATCGCCAGCGACTATCTGCATCATTTGCTCGGGTGGTGAAAATGAGCGGAGCCCAACGGGATATCTATCTGAGCTTTTTCATGTTCACAGCCAATCTGCAGCCGGGTGATGACTCGGCCGCGCAAAGGTGGATCGGTCATATCCACAAAATGCGGGAGCTGGGCTATGCCGGCTTCGACTTGCCGGTCGCCCCCGTTCAGACCTTCGATCACCGCGCCGAAATCGACCATTACAAGCGGCTGCGGGAGGCGTTTGACCGGGCAGGGCTCGACGGCGTGCGCTTTACCACCAATGTCGGCGCGACCAGCACCTTCGACCCGACCTCGCCCTACCCGGAACAGCGCCGGCAGGCGCTGGCCTATCTCAAGTCCCGAGTCGAGATCACCCGCGTGCTCGACGGGAATCAGGGCGACACGATCATGGCCGGGCCATTTCTCTATCCCTACGGCCTGTTTCCAACGCTGGACTCGGGCGATCCGCTGTGGAGCGACGCTTTGCAGGACTGGCTGGCGCCGCGTTACCCCCATGCCGTCGCCGTGTTCGACGAACTCGCCGATTTCGCCGTCAAACAAAAGGTCAAGCTGGCGATCGAGCCCGTCGATCATTGGGAAACGCCGGGCCCCAACACGGTGTCGGACGTCCTCGCCTTTACCGACCGTGTCAAATTGGCTCAGGTGGGGGCGACCTTCGACACCGCGCATATCGTCCTCGGCAGCACCGGTCCCGAGACCTTTCGCGATAATGTGAAGGCTGCGCGCAAAGATGGACGCCTGCACTATGTCCACATATCGCCGCCCGATCGCGGCGCGCTGAAGGACAGCTGGATTCCCTGGGCCATGCTGATGCCGGAATTTCTGCAAGCCTTCAGCGGTCCCTATCTGATCGAAGTGTTCAACGCCGTGCCGCCTTTCGACCGTCTGATGCGGCTGACGCGGCGCAAATTCTGGATTCCGGGCGAAGACCAGCCGGTCGCCGGCGTGGCCAGCGCCTATGAGGTGGCGAAGGACGGGATCGAAATTCTGCGCGCAAAAATAGCCGAATACGCCTGATCGCCAGCATTGCCCAAAGGACAGACTGGGGTAACATGCTTGAAATCTCGGAAAGGTAGGGCAATGACCGATACGGACCCATCCAAACGCACCGCCCACGTTCGCGCCGTGCAGTCGCAGGCCACCCTGGCCGAGCAATTGGGGGAGCTCAAGAACCTGCCCGGCTATTGGGAGGGGACCGGCTTCAGCCTCATCGCCCGTCCGCATTTCGAGGGCGGCGATAACGACATGTTTCTCCAGCTGAACCTGCTGCGCGAAACGCTGGAAATCACCACCATCGGTTCGCCAGTGCTTAATCGCGGCAGCGTGCAGGGCGCCATCTCCATCTTTGGCGTGACCTATCTCCATCGGGTGACCGATGCGGTGACGGGCGGCGCCTTGCATATCGAACCGGGAATGTGGCTGAACATTCCCGCGACCACCGATCCCAAGGCCGACGCCAGCATCGCGCGCCTTGGGACGATCCCGCACGGCAATGCGTTTTGCACCGTCGGCTTCACGCAGCAGGCCCAATACGACCGCATTCCCGAGATTCCGCCGGCCAACGTCATTCCTTTCCCGATCGGCGGAACGCCGCCGGCGCCGGGAAGCGCCAACCCCTTTCCGCAATATGACCTGTCGATCGCGACCCCGAATCGCTCCCAATCGCTTCCTCCCGAGATCACCCAGGCGATCGTCAACGATCCCAACCAGGTGTTGCGCGATACGCTGGCGCGCCAGGTCAACGACGAAGGCAAGGTGCTGAACTGGATCACCCGGCTGATCACCATGACGCCCGACGACCGTTCGATCGGCAACATCCCGTTCATCACGACCAACGCCAACACCTTGTCGCTGGAGTCGGTTTTCGCGATCGAAAGCGTGACCGACGCCAATGGCGACGAGTTTCTGCAACTGCAATATTCGCAGACGGGCCTGATCAATTTCAAAGGCCTCAGCTTCCCGCACATAACGGTGGGGACCCTTACCAAAGCTTTCTGATAACGAGAGTTTCGGAAAAGGGGTAACGCCGGTCCGCGTCGATGATTTCGCGCGGCTCGCCGGCCGGCTATTTGGCAATGCCGAAAAATGCCTGTAGACGAACCGCATGCATCCGCAGGCAGACACACAGCCAAAAACCTGGCGATTCAGCATCGCTCCGATGATGGAATGGACCGACCGCCATTATCGCGCGCTGGCGCGGCTGCATTCGCGTCATGCCCGGCTTTATTCGGAAATGGTGACCGCGGCGGCGATCATTCACGGCGACCGCGAGCGCCTGCTCGGCCATGAGGCGAGCGAACATCCCCTTGCCGTGCAGCTTGGCGGCTCCGATCCGGCGGACCTCGCGCAGGCCGCGCGCATTTGCGCCGAATTTTCCTATGCCGAAATCAATCTCAATGTCGGCTGTCCGTCGGACCGCGTGCAGAATGGCGCTTTCGGCGCCTGCCTGATGCGCGAGCCCTTGCTCGTCGCCCGCTGCGTCAGGGCGATGAAGGAAGCGGCGGACCTGCCGGTGACCGTCAAATGCCGCATCGGCGTCGACGACCAGGAGCCGCGCGAGGCTTTGTTCGCGCTGACGCGCGCCTGTATCGCCGCCGGCGCCGACGCCTTTATCGTCCATGCGCGAAAAGCCTGGCTCAAAGGCCTGTCGCCCAAGGAAAACCGGGATATTCCGCCGCTCGATTATCCGCTGGTCCATGAACTGAAGCGGGCCTTTCCCGCCTTGCCGATCGCCATCAATGGCGGGATCGACACGCTCGATCTGGCCATGGAGCAACTCGCCTTCGTCGATGGCGCGATGGTCGGCCGCGCCGCCTATCACAACCTGTCGATGCTGCAGGAGGTCGATCCGCAAATTTTCGGCGCGCTGGCGCCTTTCGCCAGTTCGCACGCCGCGACGCTGGCTTTCCTGCCCTATATCGAGCGGAAAATGACCGAAGGCGTCCGGCTGGCCGACATGACGCGGCACATGCTCGGTCTTTTCGCCGGGCGCCCCGGCGCCCGCGCCTTCCGCCGCCATCTCGCGACTTTTGCGGTGCGCAGGGGCGCCGACGCGCGCACGGTGGAGGAGGCGCTGCAACTGGTGGATGCGGCGCCTGTCGCACAATGCGACACTTGCTTACCTGCGTGAGGCCCAAAGGCCGGCGGCGGGCTAACCTGTCCTTCGTCAATCCATGTCAGGTTTTCGCAACAAGAGGAGGATCGATGCGGCGGCTCCGGCTTTTCTGGATGGATCGAGGCGGCGCGACAGCGCTCGAATATGCCTTGATCAGCGGGATGGTCTCGACCGGCCTGATCGCCGCCTTCAGTTCGATCGGCTCGCAGGTCGCCGGCAAGTTCCCGTCAATCAGCAGCGCCCTGAACTGAACCGCGACCGGTCCGCCGCGCCAGAACGGCCATGATCGCGCGCCGCTCAGGCTCGCTCATCGCCCGCCAGCCGGCGATTTCGGCTCTGGTGCGGCCGCAGCCGACGCAAAGGCCGGAAATTTCGTCGATCCGGCACAGGCCGGTGCAGGGCGAACTGGTTGTTTCCAGATATTTGTGCGGATTCTGGCCCACTTTATTGTCCACCTTCATACGGCCGCCCCGGCGTAGACCATCAGGACGGCGATCTCGGAAATCTGTTGCGCCGCGCCGGCGACATCGCCGGTCTGGCCGCCGATCTGAGCCCGTGCGAATTGGCAAAAGCCCCAGACTACGCCCCCCGCCAGAACCGGCGCGGCGAGCGCGGTCGCCAGCGTAAAGCCGGCGAACCAGGGCAGCAGCGAAAAAGCCAGCGCCAGCGTCAGCGCCGGCTTCGCTTGTTCAACCGTCAGCGCCGCCGCCCGTCCGGCTCCGTCGGCGCGCGCCGGCGCCAGCAGCAGCAGCGGCGCGAGGCAGCAAAGCCGCGACAACGCGCCCGCCGCCGCCAGCACGGCGACGGCGCGGCCCGGCGTCGCCGCAAGGGCGGCGAGGGCGGCGGCGCGCAGGCCGAAGCTCAAGATCAGCGCCGAGGCGCCAAAAGCGCCGATGCGGCTGTCGCGCATGATTTCGAGCTTGCTTTGGCGCGAAAAGCCGCCGCCGAAACCATCGGCGACATCGGCCAGCCCGTCCTCATGCAGGCCGCCGGACAACAGCGTCGCCGTCGCCAGCGCGAGCAGGGCGGCGACCGCCGGCGGCTGGTTGAAATGAAGGGCAAGGCCGAAGGGGATCGCCGAAGCGAGGCCGAGCAGGGCGCCGGCGAGCGGGGCGAGCCGCAGCGGGCGCGGAAAATCCGCCGCGCCCGGCGCGTGCGGCAGCGGCAGGCGGGAAAAAAAGCCCAGACAGGCGACGAGATCCTGTTTCCAGTTCATGCCAGTTCCATTGACGCCTTGTTCAGCGTTGAAGTTTCTTGGCCGCCAGATCATCGAGATAGGCCGCCCAAAGCTCCGCCTGCCGGGCGCCGAGTTCGTGGAGATAGGTCCATGTGTAAAAGCCGCTGCCGTGGCCGTCGTCGAAGGCGAGCCGCACGGCGTAATTGCCCACCGGCTCGACACTGGCGATGGCGACGTTTTTCTTGCCCGGCACGGTGATTCTCTGGCTCGGGTCATGGCCCTGAACCTCGGCGCTCGGGCTGCTGACGCGCAGGAATTCCGCCGGAAGCGAAAAATTTTCGCCGCTTTCGAAGTCGATATTCAGCGTTTTGCCCTGGTCGGCGAGCCGGATCGCCGTCGGCCAATGATCTTCCCCCGCCACGCGCCGCTCCTCATAAAAAGTTTCCTGCGCGCGATATCCTGTTCGCCGCGCGCAAATCGCCTATATTGGTTCTATGCGCCCGAACGATCCAGAAAACCAGTCTCCGAACGCGGCTTTTCCGGCAAGGACGCCGTTGGTCGACGCCTTCGCCCGCCGCGTCGATTATATCCGCGTTTCGGTCACCGACCGCTGCGACTTTCGCTGCGTCTATTGCATGTCGGAAAACATGCATTTCCTGCCCAAGTCAGATCTCTTGACGCTGGAGGAGCTGGAGCGGCTCTGCGCGGCCTTCATCGCGCGCGGCGTCGGCAAGATCAGGCTGACCGGCGGTGAGCCTCTGGTGCGGCGCAATGTTATGCAATTGTTTCGCGGCCTGTCGCGCCATCTGGGCGCCGGCCTGAATGAACTGACCCTGACCACCAATGGCGCGCAGCTGGCGCGCTTCGCGGGTGAACTGGCCGATTGCGGCGTGCGTCGGATCAATGTCTCGCTCGATACGCTCGACGCCGAAAAATTTCGCACCATCACCCGCTGGGGCGACCACGCCCGGGTCATGGCCGGCATAGACGCCGCGCAAAAGGCGGGCTTGCGGGTGAAAATCAATTGCGTGGCGCTCAAGGGCGCCAATGACGGCGAATTTTTAGGCCTGACCGAATGGGCGCATGGGCGCGGCATGGAGATTTCCTTCATCGAGGCCATGCCGCTCGGCGAGGACGCCGCGCAAAATATCGAAAATTTTCTGCCCCTCGACGAGGTCGCCGCCGCCTTGTCGCGCAAGCTGACCTTGACCCCTTCGGCTTTCGCCAGCGGCGGGCCGGCGCGTTATTTCGATGTCTCGGAAACCGGAGGCCGCGTCGGCTTCATCACGCCGCTGAGCCATGATTTTTGCGACAGCTGCAACCGCGTGCGCGTGACCTGCACGGGCATGCTCTACCTGTGCCTCGGCCAGGAGGACAAGGCAGACCTGCGCGCCCCGTTGCGCGCCTCGCCGGACGACGCAAAGCTCCACGCGGCGCTTGACGAGGCGATTTTCCGCAAGCCGCGCGGCCATGATTTCGTCGCCCAGAAGGCCGGCCGGATGGCCCCCGCGCGCCGCCCGATGAGCCTCACCGGCGGCTGAATTTCTCCCTCCGATCGCCGCCTGCCGAAATATTTTCACCTCGCCTGTAACCATTCGCCAAGGGCCTCGTAACCCCTTTGCAGGCCGCGACGGCCTGACTCGACGCTCTTGCCCAAGAGCCATTTCCTCAGGGAGTTACCGATGCAGATGAAAATCGTTTCCGGCGCCAGCCTTGCCGCCGCCGCCATTGCTCTCGCCGTTTCCGGCGCCGGCCTGACCACCTCTGCGCAAGCCAGCAAGGCCCCGGTTCATTGCGTCGGCATCAATTCCTGCAAGGGAACCAGTTCCTGCAAGACCGCCAGCAACGCCTGCAAGGGCCAGAATTCCTGCAAGGGCATGGGCTGGCTGCCGAAGAAATCGGTTTCGGCCTGCACCAAGGCCGGCGGCAAGGTCGAAGGCTGATTTTTTCTGCAACTCCCTTCCCGCCGGTCGCGGGGAGGGGGCTTTTTCAAGGTTCCGGAGGCCTGGATGTTGATCGACAGAGCGCAGGGTTTCGGGCTGGGCCTCCGGGCGGTCTATTATCCGGAAATTCTAGGCGCCCCGCAGCCGGTCGACTGGTTCGAAATCCTGTCCGAAAATTACATGGTTCCGGGCGGGCGTCCGCTCGCCATGCTGGATCGCATCCGCGCCGATTATCCGTTGCGCATGCATGGCGTATCGCTGTCGATCGCCTCGACCGATCCGCTCGATTTCGACTATCTGCGCGCGCTGAAAAATCTCGCCGCGCGGGTCGAGCCCGAACTGGTCTCCGACCATCTCGCCTGGACCGGCGTCAAGGGTTTCAATCTTCACGATCTGCTTCCCGTGCCGCTGACCAGCGAGGCGCTCGACCATTGCGTCGCCCGCGTCGCCCGCGTGCAGGAATTTCTCGGCCGCCGCATCGCGCTGGAAAACCCTTCCACTTATGTCGCCTTCGCCGGCGCCGACATGAGCGAGGCGGCGTTTCTCGCCGAACTGGCGGCGCGCGCCGACTGCCTGCTGCTGCTTGACGTCAATAACGTGTTCGTCTCCAGCTTCAACCACGGTTTCGACGCCGAAAAATATTTCGGCGCGCTGCCCAAGGACCGCGTGGCGCAAATTCACCTCGCCGGCCACACCTCGCTCGAAACCCACAAGATCGACACCCACGACCAGCCGGTCTGCGATGAGGTCTGGTCGCTGTTCGCTCATGTGCGGAAAAAATTCGGCGCCATCCCGGCGATGATCGAGCGCGACGACGCGTTTCCGCCCTTCGCCGATTTGCTCGCGGAACTCGATCATATGCGCGACATCGCCGCGCGGGTCGAGCGCGTCGAACACCTTGAGCCGGAGCCGGCATGAACCTCGCGCAAATCCAGGCTCTGTTTCAGGCCAATGTGCTGGCCGAAACGCCGGACTCGGTGTTCTTGGCGCGGTTGAATCCTCCCACGCGGGGTAAAAACATCGAAGAACGCTTCGCGGTCTATCACGACGGTTTTCGCCTGCGCATGGCGGAATTCCTGAGCCATGATTATCCGGTGCTGCGCGAGGCTTTGGGCGACGAGGTTTTCGGCGCCATTGTCGAGACCTATATCGAGGCGCGCCCGTCGCGCCATCGCAACGCGCGCTGGTTCGGCGCCGGACTGCCGGAATTCCTGAGCCAGACCCCGCCCTTCGCCGGGGACGGGTTCATCTGCGGACTGGCGGCGCTGGAGGAAGCGCTGGCGCGCAGCTTCGACGCCGCCGACGCGGCGACTCTGCCGGTCGATCGCTTGGGCGCCGCGCCGCCGGAAGACTGGCCGCGCCTGTGCTTTGGCTTTCATCCTACCGTCGTTCTGGTCGACGCGCCCGTCGCGGCATTACGCTGTTACGAGGCCGCGCAAGCGGAAATCGCCGACTTCAATCCGGCGGCTTTCGGCGATGCGCAAGGCGTCATACTGGTCTGGCGCGACGGGCTGGAGGTCCGCTATCGTCTGCTGGCCGAGTTGGAGGCTATGGCCTTGCGCGAGGCTTTTGGCGGCAAACCCTTCGGCGACATCTGCGCGGCTCTGGCCTTTTCGCGGCCCGGCGAAGGGGAAGCAGATCTCGCCGCAATGGCGGCGCAATTTCTCGCCAACTGGTTTTCCGACGGATTGATCGTCGCGGCGGCGGCGCATCGGGAGTGACGCCAGCCGTCAAAGGGGGGAGTCTGGGCGGTCGAGACCCGAACCGGGTTCACGCCGACGAACGGCGCAAATTGGCGGATGACCGTCATTGCGGCTCCATGCGGCTTTATACCATCGGCCTTTGCTTGCAACGCGCTACCGGCGCCCGCTGGCGCCGCTCCAGTCGGAGCGGATACCCTCGGTCCTTTTCAAGGGTCGAGGGTATTACCCCTATGCGGCTGGTCGCAGCGGCTGCTGCGCCGCGATTCGTGATAGCGTAACGGCGCGAATGTGTCTCCACAGGTCCCGCGCATCGAGATCGAGATGAAAGCGCATGCAGCGAAAAAACGCCCGGCGCGGGAGACGCAACGGGCGTTTTTTGCCCCAAAACCCAAAACTCAACGGCAGGGCGCTTCGCCGGCCGTGCCGCAACGGGGACGCTGCTGCTGGGACGGCGCGCCATGTGGAGGTTCGAGTTTCGGCGGACCGGGCTGGGGCGGAGCAGCAGGATGCGGCGCGGCGGCAGGCGGCGCGGCGGGAGGCGGCGTCGGCGGCGCGGCCGCTGGACGAGGCGTCTGAGGACGCTGAGGCTCCGCTTGCGGCCTGGGCGCATCCGGATGCGGCGGCGCCCCATGGGGAACCGGCGCGACGGCTGGGCGCTGCCCGCCGGGAGGCGCGGCGTTCGGGGCCTGCGGGGCCCGCGGCAAGGTCGCTCGGCCGGGCGGTGCATTGGGCGCATTTGCCGTATGGGGCAAGACCGTCCCGCCCGGTGGAGCGGCAATTGGAGCTTTCGGGGCTTTGCGGGCTTTTGGGGCTTGAGGCGCGGGCGCTGATCCGGTCGCATTCGCCGGGTGGGGCAGGGGCGTCACGGCGGGCGGCGCGGCTTTAGGGGGCTGCGGGCCATGCGGCAAGGCAGCGCCGCCCGGCGTTCCAACCGGCGCCGCGCCGGGCGCACTGGCCTGATGCGGCAAGGGCGTCCCGGGGGACTTGCCCGGGCTTGGAGGGGCGGCGTTTTGTCGCTGCGGACCAGGCGGCAAAGGCTTTCCGCTGGGCGCGCCGGGCGTCGCAGGCGCCGCGCCGGGCGGCTTGCCATTACGGCTGCTGTACCAGGCGTCGGCGCCGGGCTGCTGCGCCGTGACGGCGGCGGGCGCATGAAAAATCCCCTGCCGGACGGCGGGAATGGCGAAAAGCAGCGGCGCCGCGACCAGCGGCAGCAATCCGGCATAGGGCGGCGCGGGAGGCGCGCGCTCGACCAGGAACGGGCGCTCGGGCAACAGATAGGTCATCGGCGGCGGCGCGCCCCAGGCCGGATCGTCGAACACCACATAGGGCCGGTTGAAATAGATCTCCTCCGCGTCGGCCGGCGGCGGAACGTCGAAAGCGTAAGCGTCGAAACGCGGCGGCGGCAACAGCGCGACGTTGAGCAGACCGAGGCGGCGGCGGGCGTCCTCGGCGTGCGGCCCGCGCGGATAAAATTGCAGATAGGTCCAGTAGGCGCCGGGCATATTGGCGAGCCACGCGCGCCGCCACGTCACCGCCTCGCGGCGCAGCGCCAGCATGGCGCGCGCGCGCTCGGCATAGGCGGAATTGGGATAGGCGTTGAGGAAATCGACGTAAGCTGAAAGCGTGTCCTGTTCGAGCGCCGCGCCATAGGCCTGATCGACCGGAAAATCACGGATCGGCCGGGCGCGCATGTTGGCCTGGGTCTCGAACGCGACGGCGGGCGGCGGCGCGCCGGGGGCGCGGGCGAACAGCGCCGGCGCCGGCAAAATTTTCGATTCGCTCCACGGAACCTGCGCGCCTCTGGTCCGTTCGGAAACCCGAAGCCTCGTGCGGGCGAAAGCCGCGTCGAGCGGCAGGCCGCCTTCGCGCAGCATTTCGCTCAGCGCCTGGGCATAGACGCCATAGGGGCCGGTCTCGGCGGGCGCCACCGAACCCGGCGCGGCGTTGAAGGCGATCAATTCGCCCGGCTCGGGTTCGACCAGAGCAAGGCCGCCGGCCAGCGGCGCGCCATCTTGCGCGAAAGCATTGATGCGCGCCGCGTCGAGCACGATGACCCGCGCCTTGAGCGGCATTTGCGACAGCGGTTGCAGATAATCGCGCAGCCGCACCGCCTCCAGCGGCACATTGACGGCGCGGGGAATGACCGCATCGACGGGCGCGAGGTAATTCTCGCCCTCATATTGCACGCCCCGGCCGGCCAGATAGATGAAGACCATGGCGTTGGGACCGGCGATCGAGGCCTTGTCGACGAAATCGCGCAACGTGAGGCGCAAACCGTTCTGGTCGAGATCGGCGGCGCCGGTGACGTCGAATCCCGCCTTCTGCAATGTGTCGGCGATCAGGCCGGCGTCATTGGCCGCCGAGGACAGGGGGCCATTCTTGTATCCTGCCTCGCCGATCACCAGCGCGAGGCGCGATGAGGTCGCCGACGCCGGCTGCGCCGAGATTTGTTGCCGGCCCGCCGTGAGCGCGCCAACCATCAGGACGGCGGCGAAAAAGCGGGCCGATCCGTAAAAGCGGGCCTGGCGCGTCATGCAGTTCCTTTTGGGCGATGCCACGCTTCGCGGCGCGAAAAATCCGCTGCGCGGCGCCTATCTGGCGGGCGCGCGGCTGAACGCCGGCTGAACGATCGCCGCCGGCGATTTTGGCCTTGTCAGCGCTGGACGACCACCCGCGCGCCGATCCTGACCCGGTCGTAGAGATCGATTACGTCGTTATTGGTCATCCGGATGCAGCCGGAGGACACCGCCTGGCCGATGGTTTCCGGCTCGTTGGAGCCGTGAATGCGGTAAAGGGTGCCGCCGATATAGATCGCCCGCGCGCCGAGCGGATTTTTTATCCCCCCTTCCATATGGCGCGGCAGGTCGGGGCGGCGCGCGATCATCTGGGCCGGCGGCGTCCAGTCCGGCCATTCGCGCTTGGCGGTGACATGATGCGCGCCCGACCATTCGAAGCCGGGCCGCCCGACGCCGACGCCATAGCGCAGCGCCTGCCCGTCGCCGAGCACGTAATAGAGCCGGCGCTCGGAGGTGGCGACGACGATGGACCCGGCGCCTTCACGGCCCGAATAGGCCACGGTCTCGCGCGGAATGCCGCCGGCGAGCGGGCGTCCCTCGCGCGAGAGCGGGCGCCCGCCGCCAAAAATGTCGGAGAAGATATCCGCGCGCGCCGGGGCGGCGGATAAAAGGCAAAGGCCAGCCAGCGCCAAGGCTTTGACTGGACCGGCGCCAAACGAAAGGCGCCAACCAAAAAGCGAATTGCGACCCACCATGCGATTAGCTCCCGCTTCACCCGATTTTCAGACGGCCCGTCCCGTGCCGCCGACCGATTCCTTAACGCATTTTCGCCACAAAAGGACTCCCTGGCAAAATTTTTTGCCGCCGTGGTGAACCTCGAATAACCCCGGCGGCGGCGCGAACGCCTTGACGCGGCGGCGCGGGTTTTCTAAACAGGGCCTCCGACGATGCGGATTAATCGAAAAATCCCTGACGTCCGGGCGATTAGCTCAGCGGGAGAGCACACCCTTCACACGGGTGGGGTCATAGGTTCGATCCCTATATCGCCCACCATTTTTCACAACCATCTGAATTCACAATGATTTCAGCTACAGTCACACAAGACTGTCGCACAACGGCGCCACACATTGAGGACGCCGAATCGGCCATAAGTGTTTGTAACCGTGGGGAAAACACTCGCCCAGACTGCCACACAACCCTGCCACACAAAACTGCCACACATCGTCGGAAAAATCGTTCGACGGGAATCTGGCTCCGGGGAACCGTATGGCAATTTCGAATGAGGGTTCCGCGCAATTTTGTGGGAACGGTGGGGCGAGAATTGGTCTACCGGTCGCTTCAAACCTCGGATTATCGTGACGCCATCCGTCGGGCGCGGATCGTCGCGTTTGAGATCGAGCAAATGTTCCGGGGAGGGCAGGGGACGGGAGCCTCAATGCCTCAACCATTTGTCCCCGAGTGCGAAACTGTTTCGGTGAGGCGACAAGAAACCGTCGCACCACGCCAAGAGGCTGCGACTTCGCCTCAGCCGATCATGCCGCCTCAGCCTGTCCGACCGGTCCAGCCGGTATTGACGCTGAAGGATATATACCAACGATTCGTCGACGATCCGGCAGCGCACCGCTCCGCCAAAACACTGCTTGCCTACCGCTCAATATATAATCGTCTGGCCGAACTCGTAGGCGAATCCGCCCCGATTGCCTCAGTAACCCGCGATGACTGTCGTCGTGTCCTCGAAACGCTGCGGTCGATGCCGCCCAATGCCGTGAAGCGTTATGGGAACATAAGCGGGAAAGCCGTCGTCGAACGAGCCAAGGCGGAAGGTCTCGCCCCGATGAGTCCAACCACGGTAAACCTTCACCTCGTAGTGCTTTCCGCCCTATTCAACTGGGCCGAAAACGAGGGCATCATTTCCAAAAATCCAGCGCGCGGACTCAGGGTCGTCGATCCAGTGCGGAAAAAAGACAAGCGTAAGCCTTTTTCGACCGAACAATTGACTGGGATTTTCAGCGCGCCGCTTTTTCGAGGATGCGTTGATGATGAGGCAGGATATGCCAGTCCGGGTGAAAACCATCCACGTCGCGGGCGTTTTTGGGTCCCGTTGATTGGTCTTTTCTCCGGCATGCGATTGAATGAGATTTGTCAACTCGATGTCGCGGATGTGCGCACGATTGTTGGCATTGAATGTTTCGTGGTCACCACGGAAACGGCTGGCGCGGCTACCGGGAAAAAATTGAAGACCGAAAACGCCGAGCGGATTATCCCTGTCCATCCGAAGCTCTTGGAATTCGGCTTCAATGAACACCTTGCGGAGCGCCGAGGGAGTGGTCAAGGAAAGCTCTTTCCAGAACTCTCGTTGGCGTCGACGGGATATTACAGCGACAACTTCTCCAAGTGGTTCGCGCGTTTCCTCGAAAAAGCGGGGGCGAAGCGGCCACGAACGTCGTTCCATAGCTTCCGACATAATTTTCGTGATGCCCTCCGAGAAGCCCGGATACCAAAAGATATCACATATGCGCTCGGCGGATGGGCAAACGAGAATGGCGATGGCGACGCCACGGCGGAAAATTATGGGCGCGGGTATCCGGCGGCGGCGTTGTTGGACGCTATAAAGCAAGTGGAATATCAAACACTTTGCTTGGGGCATTTGAGCCGTTGATCAGGGCACCCCGGAAGCCGGAACACGCTTTCCCAACATCGTGAAGCTACGCCAGTTGATGTGCGAGGGGGGCTGCTACGGGGCTGTCGTGGCGGCTGGCGGCGGGATGAACGCGCTGAGCATGGGCGGATAAGCTGTTGTTCCGCTGTGATGACTCCCGATGATGTCGTATCCCGGTGGGGTGTTTTCAGCGCGTTTTATGATCCCCCCAAATCGGGGTGCTTCCAAATTCCACAATAAATTTCAAGCCGTGCATCGACGACGTCGCATGTAAACACATATATTGTTTACCGATTGTCAGGCAATTAGCGTTGAAAAATGGTTAATTTCTACGGACATCAACGCAAAAATGTTCACATCTTTCATGCCGAATTGTTTACATATATTTGTGTATGGCACCTTTATGCATCGACAAATTTGATCGAAATCGAGCCAACACTTGACAAATCGATATTTTAGGGGTATTTTTAATTATCGACTGTCCAGTCAGTCATTAATTCGCGAGGAGAGTTGGTATGAGACGATCCGTTGACTCGAAGAAGCCGGTTGGCGCAAAGCGACACAACACACAGGGAACCGAGGGGGGCTGGAGAATAGAACTCACTCGCGAGCTAAAACGTTTGAATCTGGAATGGCGGTTGAGCAGAGATATCTTCTCTCCCGCATTTTCGAAAAAGAGAAAAAAAACATACGCGGCATTCGCAGTGCCGATTCATTTCAGTAAGCTTAAACCGGCAAAAAACGACATATTTCGTGAGACCAACGGCACGCGAAACATGCTTCTGCTTAATACCGCTCTTGCGACGCTTCCTTGGAAAGTCGTAAGCAATAATTATGATATCACTTGTATATTTGAAATCGTCGATGCGTTATACGAGCAGACGAGTGACGAGGACAGCGTAAAAGGAGAAACGCTTAAACTGTTCCCACAATTGAATCCTGCGCTTGCTGCTATTATTAACATTTTAAACAAGCACATGCCTAAGTCGGAATCTATTGCAAGGACACGCCCATTAACTATGGCTCGGGAGAAACGCAGGTCTCAATCTGTTTCGTCCCAATATACGCATCCACGTCGCTGACTTGGACAGGCCTTTGTCCCGAACAAATTAAGGGAGTCATCCGACTCCCTTGCCCATGGCCGCCGTTTTTTTGATTATGCGATTTCAACGCTCCTGTCCTTCAGTCAGGACGTCTCTAAACTCGTCCAGCGATGCCCGGATTCGAATGAAGCGACCCACAACCGTCAGGTAGGTCTCCGTCTTGAACTCATCCACGTCACAGGCGCGTTGGATGAGGCCGCGAGGCGATCCTTGTGCTTTTCCACAAGTCGGAATTCTCGCCCCACCGTTCCCACAAAATTGCGCGGAACCCTCATTCGAAATTGCCATACGGTTCCCCGGAGCCAGATTCCCGTCGAACGATTTTTCCGACGATGTGTGGCAGTTTTGTG
>NZ_CAIUXT010000071.1 GCF_903903185.1 uncultured Rhodoblastus sp. | reverse complement strand
GGCAAGGGCGTGGCGATCGCCGCTGCGCTCGCGCTGCTGATTGCGGCGGGCGGACTCTTCTGGCGCCAAAGCCATTACACGCCGCCGGCGAAATATGTCAGCGCCTCCGCAACCCGTGGCGACATCACGCGCGTTGCCACGGCGACCGGCACGGTCAATCCCGAACTCACCATTATCGTCGGCAGCTACGTGTCCGGCGTGCTGATGCAGATTTCCTGCGACTACAACACCAAGGTTTCCACCGGCCAGATCTGCGCCAAGATCGATCCCCGCCCTTATCAGGCGCTGGTGGATCAGGCCAACGCCAATCTCGCGGTGGCGCGGGCGCAACTGGCCAAGGATAAGGCTAATCTGGCCTACACAAACCTTAACTGGGAGCGCAATCTGGCCCTTCTGCGGCAGAACTCAGTCGCCAGGGACGCTGCCGACCTGTCGAAGAACAATCGCGATCAGGCGCAGGCGCAGGTTGGTTTCGACATTGCGACGATCGACCAGCGCCAGGCCCAACTCGCCGCGGCCCAAGTCAATCTCGACTATACCGACATCACCTCGCCGGTGAACGGCACCGTGGTCTCGCGCAATGTCACGCAGGGCCAGACCCTGGCGGCGAGCCTGAACACCCCCACCCTGTTCCTGATCGCCACCGACCTCACCCGCATGCAGGTCGACACCAATATCAGCGAAAGCGACATTGGCGGGATCAAGGAAGGCAACAAGGCGTCCTTCACGGTCGACGCTTTTCCCGATCGCGCTTTCGCCGGAACCGTGACGCAGGTGCGCCAATCGCCGCAGACGGTGCAGAATGTCGTCACCTACGACTCTGTGGTCAGCGTCGACAACAAGGACCTCGCGCTGAAACCCGGCATGACCGCCTCGACCCGGATCATGATCGACCAGCGCCCCAACGTGCTGCGCGCGCCAAACCAGGCCTTGCGATTCACGCCCGCCGCCTTAGGCGTCGCGGCTCCTCCAGCCAAGCCGGGCAGCGCGCGCCTTTGGGTTTTGCGCGCGGAACAGCCCGTCGCCGTCGACATTATCGCTGGTCTCGACGACGACGATTTTACCGAAATACTCGAGGGCGACGTAAAGGAAGGCGACCGGATTCTCCTTGGCGAAGAGCCCGCCGCCGCCCCTTGATCATTGTTTCTCGCAGCCTGGATTAAAATGTCGCAGCCCGTCCTCAAGGTCGAAAACGTCACGCGGACTTTTGTCGTCGGCGCCGAGGAAGTGCGCGCTTTGCGCTCGGCCAACTTGACGGTTGAACGCGGCGACTTCCTGGCCATCATGGGCTCGTCGGGCTCGGGCAAATCGACGCTGATGGCGATCCTCGGATGTCTCGACCGGCCGACCAGCGGCCATTATTATCTCGACGGCGTCGATGTCGCCGGACTCGACGAGCCCGAACTTGCGCGCGTCCGCAGCGAACGCCTCGGTTTCGTCTTCCAGAGTTTCAATCTGCTCGCCCGCACCAGCGCCCTCGAAAATGTCGGCCTGCCGCTTTACTACGCCGCCTCCGGCCCCGTCGACCGCGCAACGCGCCGGACGCGGGCAAAGGAATCCCTGGAGTTCCTGGGCCTCGGCGCACGGGAAAACAACATGCCGAACCAGCTTTCCGGCGGACAGCAGCAGCGCGTCGCCATCGCCCGGGCGCTGATCAATGCGCCGAGCCTGCTGCTCGCCGACGAGCCCACCGGCAATCTCGATACCCGCACGTCGCATGACATCATGGAGACTATTACCAGGTTGAACCGCGACAAGGGCGTGACCGTGGTGGTCGTCACGCATGAATCCGATATTGCCGCTTATGCCGACAGACTCATCGTCATGCGCGACGGCGAAATCATTTCAGACGAGCGAACCCGCCCGCTCCGCACGCCAGCGCCCGGCCCGAGCGCGGCGGCGCCCACGCCGCAAAAACGCGCCGCCGGCGGCTTCTGGTCTTTTGGCCTGATGATCGCCGCCGCCGCCGTGCAAGCCATAAGCCGCAACAAGATGCGCTCCATGCTCACCATGCTCGGCGTGTTCATTGGCGTCGCCGCCCTGATCGTCATGGTGGCGGTCGGCGACGGCGCCAATGAAGCGGTCCGCAAGCAGATCGAGGGGCTCGGCGCCAATGTCGTGGTGATCCTCCCCGGCGCGACCCACAGCGGCGGTATGCGCGGCGGCTCCGGCAGCGCCAGCACGCTGACCCTGGAGGATGCGCGGGCGATCCGCCGCGAGGATTCCGCGGTGGTGCAGGTCGGCTATCTGATCCGCCAGCAAGGTCAGGCGCAATATGGCAATCAAAACTGGACGACGACGATTCAGGGCGTCAGCCTCAATTATCCGCCGATCGTCAACTGGCGCATCGCCGCCGGCCGCGCCTTCACGCAAGAAGACGCCAGCCATGCCGGACTGGTGGCGATCGTTGGCCAGACCGTCGCCCGGCAATTGTTCGGCCCAACCGAAAGTCCCGTCGGCGCCTATATACAAGTCAAGAACACGCCGCTGCGGGTGATCGGCGTTCTCGCCGCCAAGGGCCAAACCGCATTCGGGCAGGATCAGGACGATCTGGTGATGACGCCGTTCACCACCGCCGAACGCAAGGTCCTGGGCGCCGCTTCGCCAAGCCAGACGCAGGCGCCGCTCAACTGGGCCTATCTGCCGGCCCCCAATCCTTACGCTCTCCAGTCCCGCCTGACCGGCTACGCCAACCAGATCTATGTTCAGGCGGCCAGCCCGGCTTCGGTGCGGGGCGCCATAGCCCAGGCAAGCGAGACGCTGATGCGCCGCCACCGGATCAAGCCCGCCGGGATCAAGGATTTCTCCGTGCGCAATCTGAGCCAATATGCGGAAACGGCCGAGAACAGCAGCCGCATCATGTCGGCGCTGCTGGCCGCCGTGGCGTCGATTTCCCTGCTCGTCGGCGGTATCGGCATCATGAATATTCTTTTGGTTTCGGTGACCGAGCGAACCCGCGAGATCGGGTTGCGCATGGCGATCGGCGCGCGGCGGCTGCATGTGCTTTTGCAATTCCTCGCCGAAGCCGTGATTCTGTCGGTCAGCGGCGGACTTGCCGGCATTGTCGCGGGCGTAGCCATTTCCGAAATCATTTCCATTGGCTTTGGCTGGCGGGCGCCGCTTTCCCTGACGGCAATGGCCGGCGGATTCTTGTTCTCGGCCGCGGTCGGCGTGTTTTTTGGCTATTATCCGGCGCGAAAAGCCTCAAGCCTCGATCCGATCGAGGCTTTGCGCTATGAGTGATGCGATTGTTCCCGATCCCCTCAGCCAACGTCGAGAAGCGTCGAAACGCTTGCGAGACCCTTAGAGAAGCTTCCGACAGGAGATATCGGCCAGCCGTGCGCTTCGGCCCTGGACGCCAAGGAGGGCTGCTTTTGTGGCGAATCGGAACCAGCTTTTTCGGCGCGCTTTTCGCAATCTGCGGGGGCAGAATCATACGGCGTATGTCGGCCAGCAAAACCGGCTATTTGCAAGTCTCTTGATATCTGCGGCAATTGCCTTCGCCTTGCTCGCCTCGCTCATCCTTATGTTCGCAAGCCCGCCGCAACTGCTCGCACTGCCCATCCCGCTGCCGATACCGGTCCCGGTCGCGGTCGCGGTCCCGATCACGGTCGCCGCCGCGGTCTATGTGGACGCCTCCCGGTCCAATCTCGATCTGTTGAGAAGAAACCGAAATCGGGAAAAAAAGAGCTGCTGCGGCAGCAATGGCGAATGCATATTTGTACATGGAGAATTCTCCTTACGTCGAATTGATAGTATTGACGCTTTAGCCTCGGGCGGCATTTCCGTCACAGCGAAGCGAAAACGGAAAAAATGCCGAGTACGGGAGGATCCGATTTGCCCCTCACGCTTGAGACGACATCCCCGAAAGCGCCTCCGACTTCAGGATCGGATGTCTCCATTTTGGCTTGCGAGTTCCGGCGACCGCATAGGGCGACTCCAGCCCGCTGAAATCGATCCGCTTCATTTCGCGCGGGAACAAGTCGAATGGGATGGCGCGCGGAGCGACAGCCCCGGGCGCGCCATCCCATGCAGAGACCTGACCGACGATCCGCATGATGAGGTGGGTCCCCGAATCGACCGACGCCAACCGCTTCTCCAACGACGGCGTCAACTAAGCCGGCAGTGCGATTGCCGTCATGGACGCCTTGGCTCAGTAGCGGCGGTAGTGGCTGTTTCCCCATCCGCGATGGTGACCACGCCCCCATCCGTAATGGTGGCCACGGCCACCACCCCTGTAATGGTTGTATTGGGCCAGGACGACCGCCCTTTCAGCGTGCGCGGAAGCGGCCGGAGAGGCGATCGGCATGGCCAGCGTCGGCGCGACGAACGCGAAAGAAACGATAGCGGCGGCAACCAGAGTTTTCATGAAGGAGTCCTTCTCGCTTTGCGCAGGAATCGGCGAAAACCCTTCCCGCCCAAGCGGATGATTCATAGTCACCCGCCATGATGACGATAGATTCGGAAATCACTTACGCCCTAATTTCGCCCAGGATCATGCCGACGAACCGGTCAACGGCCAGGATCGCTGTCTTTAGTCGGAGATGAGATAGTCAAGGCAAAGTGAAATTGGCCTGTTCGCTTTCCGGCAATATGTGGATCTCAGTGTGCCCTTCTACGGCTACAACCGGCCGGGCGCGAAAACTTCCTCGGGCGTGCGCGAGTCGTTCTGGCTGCAGGGGATGATGGCCGGCATGCCCGCGTCCTATTTTTGCGTCAAGGCGTTCTCGGAGACCGACTTGACGGAGGATCTGAAAAAGATCGACGCGCCGACGCTGATCCTGCACGGCGATGACGATCAGATCGTGCCGATCGCGGCTTCCGCCCTTTTGTCGGCCAAGCTCGTCAAGAACGCCGAATTGAAAATCTGCGAGGGCGCCCCCCCACGGCATGTGCACGACGCAGAAGGACAAGGTCAACGCAGACCTTTTGGCGTTCGCGGCGCGTTCGGCGAAACAGCGCGCGGCGTGAAGGCCAGCCGAGAACGAAATGGATCGAAGAAGCACAGCCGGTGATGACCGAACGGCAAAGGTCCGCCGGCAGTTGGGACCGGTCGAAACCATGTTTCGTCCGATCCGTCAAAGTTCTGCCTGCTCGGAAATGCTGAGCGCGTCATCTACCTTGATGGGTGCTCATGGAAGGGTCTGTCCACGATGTCGCCTGAGACGGCCCCGGTCGCTGGCATTGAAAAACTCGCGCCTGAATTATTCAAATATATCAATCCTGATTTTGCTCAAAGGATCCGCGCGATGGATGGCGGCTCGGAATGAACAATCGCGGCGCGCAGGAGAAATCATCCGGCGCATCGATGACGCCTGAAGCGATTTTCAAACGGGATTCGGTTTCCACTTAACGTAAAGATGCACAGTTAAACTCAGTTATATGAGGCTTTGATCCCGCCATGACCCCTCGTTTGCGAGCGCGACATTCATGACGCCCCCCAATCCGGAAGGTTCGAAGCGGCAGCCGCATCGGCAAAAAGCCACAATTCGCCGACCGGGCGCAGACCTGCCGCGGGCAAGGCGGCATCGCCCCGACAAAGCCGCCGGAACATTGCG
>NZ_CAIUXT010000070.1 GCF_903903185.1 uncultured Rhodoblastus sp. | reverse complement strand
TGTAGCTGACTTCGTCGGTCATGGTGTAATTATGCACCGGTCGGTAATCGATCGTCACCGACTTGGCGGCGTCGTCGATGGTCGCCAACGTGTGTTTCATCCAGTTGGCGTCGTCGCGGTCCGAGAAATCCTCGCGGGCGTGGGCGCCGCGCGATTCCTTGCGGTTATTGGCGCCGTCCATCGTCACCACCGCCTGGACGATCAGATTGTCGAATTCCAGCGTCTCGATCAGGTCGGTGTTCCAGATCAGCGAGCGGTCGGTGACGCGTACGTCGTCGCGCGCCTTCCAGACTTCGTGGATCAGCTTCGAGCCTTCTTCCAGCACCTCGCCGGTGCGATAGACTGCGCAATTGTTCTGCATCACCTTCTGCATCCGCAGACGCAAATCGGCGGTCGGCGTGCCGCCATTGGCGTAGCGGTAATGGTCGAGACGGGCCAGCGCGAGATCGGCGGAGTTTTCCGGCAGATTGTCCTGTTTCGCGCCGGGCTTGACGATTTCGGCGGCGCGCAGGCCGGCGGCGCGGCCGAACACCACGAGATCGATCAGCGAATTGGAGCCGAGGCGATTGGCGCCATGGACCGAGACGCAGGCCGCCTCGCCGAGCGCCATCAGGCCGGGAACGACCACGTCGGGGTCGCCGTCCTTCTTGGTCAGCACTTCGCCGTGATAGTTCGTCTGGATGCCGCCCATGTTGTAATGGACGGTCGGCAGCACCGGGATCGGCTCGCGGGTCACATCGACGCCGGCGAAAATCTTGGCGCTTTCCGAAATGCCGGGCAGCCGCTCATGCAGGATTTTCGGGTCGAGATGGTCGAGATGCAGGAAGATATGGTCCTTGTTCTTGCCGACGCCGCGCCCTTCGCGGATTTCCATGGTCATGGCGCGCGAGACCATGTCGCGCGGCGCCAGATCCTTCACCGAAGGCGCATAGCGCTCCATGAAGCGCTCGCCGGACGAATTGGTCAGATAGCCGCCTTCGCCGCGCGCGCCCTCGGTGATCAGGCAGCCCGCGCCGTAAATGCCGGTCGGATGGAACTGCACGAACTCCATGTCCTGCAAAGGAAGTCCCGCCCGCAAAACCATGCCGCCGCCGTCGCCGGTGCAGGTATGGGCGGAGGTGGCCGAGAAATAGGAGCGGCCATAGCCGCCGGTGGCCAGAATCACCAGTTGGGCGCGAAAACGGTGGATGGTTCCGTCGTCGAGTTTCAGGCAGACGACGCCGCGGCAGCGGCCCTCGGAATCCATGATCAGGTCGATGGCGAAATATTCGATGAAGAATTCGGTCGAGTTCTTGAGGGCCTGGCCATAGAGCGTGTGCAGCATGGCGTGGCCGGTGCGGTCGGCGGCGGCGCAGGTGCGCTGGGCGGGCGGGCCGCGTCCGAAATCGGTGGTCATGCCGCCAAAGGGACGCTGGTAGATCTTGCCGTCCACGGTGCGCGAAAACGGCACGCCCCAATGTTCGAGCTCATACACGGCGGCGGGCGCGTTGCGGCACAAATATTCGATCGCGTCCTGGTCGCCGAGCCAGTCGGAGCCCTTGACGGTGTCGTACATGTGCCATTTCCAGTTGTCCGGCCCCATGTTCGCCAACGAGGCGGCGACGCCGCCCTGCGCCGCCACGGTATGCGAGCGGGTCGGGAAGACCTTGGAAATGCAGGCCGTGCGCAGGCCGGCCTGGGAGCAGCCGACCGTGGCGCGCAAGCCCGCGCCGCCCGCTCCGACGACCACCACGTCGAATGTGTGGTCGGTGACCGGATAGGCCTTGCCGCCAATGGCCGCTCTGGCCGGGGCGTCGCTGGTTGCCATGGGAAGTGCCCTCAAACAAGGAGAAATACGTAGGGCGGCGCGGGCCGGATGACCAAGCGCGGCTTTTCAGGGAAGGTTCAGGTGAAGCTCAGGCGCAGCACGGCGTAGACGGCGGCGAGACCGACGGCGACGCTGAAAAGCGCGTTGGTCATCAGCGCCAGCGTCTTGGCGTGTTCGCCGGGGATGTAATCCTCGATCACCATCTGCATGCCAAGCGCCATGTGCCAGGCGCCGGCGCCGATGAACAGGATCAGCAAAATGGCGGGGCAGGGCGAGCCGAGCAGGGCGCGGGCGCTTTCGAAATCGCGTCCCACCAGCGAAACCAGGATTGCGACAAAGGCGAAGGTCAGTGGCAGCAGCGCGAAGGAGGTCAGACGCTGGCGCCAGGCGTGCAGCGTGCCGGATCTTGCCGAGCCGAGACGATTGACCGCCGCGCGAGGGGTTTGCAGCTTGGTTTGCTGGGACATTTTTCTTTTCCTCAGCGCAGGATGAAGACGGCGATCCAGATCAGGACCGTGAGCGCGCCCGCGCCGACCAGCGAGCCCCAGGCGAGCTTGTCGCGGGCCTCCGGGTCGAACCCATGGCCGGCGTCCCAGATGATGTGGCGAATGCCGCCCATCGCGTGGAGCATCAGCGCGAAAGTGTAGCCGAACAGGATCAACTGGCCGATGAACGAGCCAAGCAAGGCAGAGGCCGTCTGAAACGAACGGGCGTTGCCGGCGGCGGCCAGCAGATAGGCGGCGAGGCCCAGCGTGCCGACATAAAGCGCGATGCCAGTCAGGCGATGGGCGATCGAGACCGCCATGGTCGGCGACCATTGATAGATCTGCACATGCGGCGACAGCGGGCGGCGCTGCTCCAGCGGAATCTGGCTGGGATCGGCCTCGGCCATGGAATTCACCCTTCCTGTTCGGCGCATCGGTTCGGCGCATCTGGTCGGGCGGAACGCCGTTCGGCGCCGCCGCCTTATTGCTTTGGAACCCTCACTAATCCAATCCTGGTTGCAGTGCAATGGAGAGTGCATCAACCCTTCGGTCAAGAGGCCGATTGCACGAAAATCCTTAGCGGATTTCGCCCCACGCCTTGCTTTCGCAACGCAAAAAGGCGAAACCTGACGCCGCTGGAGAATGCTCAGGTGAAACGACTTTCCTATCCCGGGGCCGCGATGGCCGGCCTGCTGGCGCTTGCCGCCGGCTTTTTCTGCCCCCTGGCGCCGGCCTCGGCAGCGGCGCGTCTCACCATCGAATCTGGAGGGATTTCGCGAACCGCCGTGGTCGTGCAACGCGACCGCCTGAAGCTCGGACGGCGCCCGCTGGTCATCGTGCTGCATCGCGGCGGCGGGGTCGGCGCCTATGTGCGGCGCAGACTTGGGTTGGAGGAAATCGCCCAGTCGAGCAAGCCGATCTTCCTTTACCCGGATGCGATTCAAGGCGTCTGGCCTGCGGCGCCGGGAGCGGAAGCCGACCGCGACATCAAGTTCCTGAGCGATCTGGTCGAACATTTCGCCAGCCAGGGCGCCATCGACCCGCGCCGGATTTTCATCGTCGGCCTCTCTTCGGGCGGCGCTTTCGCCTATCGCGCCGCCTGCGCCGGCCTCGGGCGGCCCGTGGCGGGCCTTGCGACGCTGATCGCCGCGATGCCGGAGGATCTCGCCAATTGCGCGCCTCCGCCGCTCGCCTATATGGCGATCAGCGGCCAGTCGGACCCGCTCGTCCCTTACGCGGGCGGCAGGACGACCTTTACCGACGGGGTTTTCAACAGCCTGCCAGCGGAAGCCGCTTTGGCGATTTTCGCCCGGATCAACGGCTGCGGCGCGCGGCGTGACGAACGGGCCATCGCCGATCGCGACAAGCGCGACCATTCGAGAGCCTATATTCTGTCCTATTCCGGCTGCAAGGCGCCGGTGGAGCTGATCCGCATCGATGGCGGCGGTCATCGCATTCCGGGCCACCGGCCCGATCCGCAGCTGGAGCCGATTGGCGGCGAAAACAACGATTTCGACGCCAGCCGCGCGGTCTGGGAGTTTCTGCGGCGCAACGGCGCGTAGCAGGCTGCTGACGGCGCGAAGCGGTCTCCTCCGGATTGGCGATTGCCTGCCGGGCGCTTTTGTTTTAGGCCGGTTTGGTCTTTTGCGAGCCATTTTTGTCGGCAGGAGACGAACTTGCGGGTTTCGTTTTCGCCGCCGGCGGCTCAGTATTGTCGCCGGCGACCCGGCGCGATGCGCGCGGTTCTCGCATGGGTAGCTCGACCGAGGCCTTTTCCCTTCGGACAGGCAGAGCGGCGAGTGGATTGTGACGGCGATACCGTCCAAAATTGAGGATCAAATGAGCAGCAACCCCGATGCAGCCGATCAGGCGAAAACCGAAGCCGGCGCCTTGCGCTTCTTTATCGTCGCTGTCCTGCTCACCGTTGTGGTGACGGTCGCGGCCGGATTCTTCTGGGGACTGGCGGGCGTCGGCGCGGTGGCGATCGCCGCTACGGTGCTGATGCTGGTGGTGGTGCTGCTGCTCACCAGCGGCTGAGCCTTTGGACCGAAAAGCCCCTGCCGGCGTTTTTGCCCGCGGGGGTTTTTCGTGTCCGCCGCGAAAACATCAGCGCGGCGCCAGCGCCCAATAATCGAGTTCGAGAATGACGGAGGGATCGTAGCCCTCGCCCTGTTTGAACGGATGGCCCGCCGTCGGCGCGTCCTTGGTCGCGATGGTGCGCAGGCGCAGCGCCCCGACATCGCTGCGGCCATGGATTTCGGCGCGCTCCAGCACTTCCGTCCAGGCGAACACCGTCAATCCGGCGAACAGCGGGCTTACATGGCGTCCGCCGTTGATCGCGGCGATGTGGAAGGCGTTGCCGAGACCGTTGAAGCTCAGCGCGCGGGCCAGCGAGATGACATGGCCGCCATAGATCAGGCGGCGGCCGAAACGGCCCTGACCCTCGGTAAACTGGTTGAAATGGACCTTTGCCGTGTTCTGGTAGAGGCGGGTGGCGATCATGTGCTCGGCCTCCTCCACCGTCATGCCATCGACGTGGTCGATGCGCTCGCCCGGAAGGTAATCGCCCCAGCGATGCGGCGAACCAGACAGAGCGACGTCATATTTGCGCGCGTCGATGATCGGGCAGGCGTCGCCGAGCTGGTCGGGGGCGAGCGCGCGCGGCAGTTTCGGCACGACCTCCGCCGGCGCCGGCGATTTTTCGTCGCGCTTGCGCACCATCACCCAGCGCACAAACTCGAGCACTACCGCGCCGCGCTGGTTGACGCCGCGCGAGCGGACATAGACCACGCCGGTCTGGCCGTTGGAATTTTCCTTGAGGCCGATGACTTCCGACGTCGCAGACAATGTGTCGCCGGGATAGACCGGGGCGAGAAACCGGCAGTCGGCATAGCCGAGATTGGCCACCGCATTGAGCGAGACGTCGGCCACGGTCTTGCCGAAAACGATATGGAAAACCAGCAGGTCGTCGATCGGGCTGCGGGGATAGCCGATCGACTGGGCGAAGGCGTCGGAGGATTGCACGGCGAAACGAGAACCATAAAGCGCGGTGTGGAGCGCGACGTCGCCGACCGTCACGGTGCGCGGCGTCGGATGGACGATCACCTGGCCAAGCTTGAAATCCTCGAAAAAATTGCCCTTGCTGGTCTTGCTCATCGACGGACCCCGGATTGGCTCATGAATGGCCTCGTGCTTAGGCCATGGGGGCGGGGTCTGGCAAGGCGGTTAAGGCTTTTGTCCCGCGACAAGAGTCTCCAGCCGCGCGAAAATTTCCGCAGGGTCGCCGTCGAGAACGAGGCTCTTGCGTCGCGAGGTCGCGCCCGACGCGATTCTTATGCGGGAGGCCGGCATTTTCAGGGCTTTGGCGGCCAGCGCGACCAAAGCGTCATTGGCCTTGCCATCCTCCGGAGCCGCCCGCACCCGCGCTTTCAGCACGCAGGCGCCGTCGGCGAGAATTTCAACTCCCGCCAATGCTTCGCGCGCGGATTTCGGGGTCAGCCGCACCTGCAGGAAGACGCCGTTTTCGCGTGCCGTCCATGGCCTGCCGGCGGTCATGGCGTCAGATCGAGGCCATCATCAGCCGGCGCATCACCTCGACCAATTCCATCTGGATGAAGGACAGCAGCAGCAAAAGGATGATCGGCGAAATATCCATTCCGCCGATCGGTGGAATGAAGCGGCGGATCGGCCGCAGCGCCGGTTCGGTCAGGGCGTTGACGCCGTTCCAGACCGAGCGGACGAGATCGTTGCGCATGTTGATGACGTCGAACGCCAGCAGCCAGGACATCAGGGCCATGACGATGATGACCCACCAGTAGAGGTCGATGGCCATGTTGATCACCCGGAACAAGGGGAGAAGGAAGGCTGCGGCGGACATGGCGACTCCGGGAGAGAGAGCGGATGGCGCGATGTTTAAGCCGTCGCGGCCTTGCAGACAAGTTTTCCGCACGCTTTCGGCGTGTTTTCCGCGACCGTTTCGCTCAACGCAATTGACAGCAAAGCCCCCGCGCCCTAAACACCCGCTCCGGAACGGGGCTGTAGCTCAGATGGGAGAGCGCTGCAATCGCACTGCAGAGGTCAGGGGTTCGATTCCCCTCAGCTCCACCAATTCCAGCGAAAATTTTGAATTGAGCAAAGCCGACGCGGTCGTGACCCTTCGACGCCATAGGGTCATGGCCGCCGTTCGCCCGGCGAACTCCCTTTTAGTTATTGTTTTTTCTTAAGCTTTTTAGTCCACAACGGCTTTGCTGCGGTTGACAGGCTTGCCCAGGGGGAGGTTATTTGGAGCGCTGCGCGCTGCTCATCGGGTGCGCGCCGGCGCGCCAGAACCGGGGCGATATCGCCGCTGCGGTTCGATCCTGCGACAAGCAAGAACAACGAGGGCGGAGTCATGAAAAAAAGCGCGCTCCTGGCCATGGCGGCCGGTGTTTCGTTCGGACTGGCGGGCGGTCCCCTTCGGGCGGCGCCGTCGATACCGGCCTTTTATGAAAACGCCGCAAAGATCAAGCCGGACGGGGAGTTGGGACAAATCGTCAGCGAGGCGGAGATCGCGACGCCGGTCGCGGGGGCGCGGGCCTGGCGGATCGCCTATGTCTCCTCCGATGTCGCTGGGCGCAAGACCCTCTCCACCGGCCTCGTCGTGGCGCCGGCGGGGGCGCCGCCCGCCGGCGGTCGTCCCATCATGGCCTGGGCCCATGGCACCACCGGCTCCGCGCAGAATTGCGGGCCGTCGCAGGTGACCAATCCGGCCCAGGACCTCAACGAATATTTCCTGATGGATGGCGATTCCTGGACCGATTACGGCTTGCCGGGTCTGCGCGCCTTGATCGACGAAGGCTATGTGGTCGTCGGAACCGACTATCAGGGACTCGGCGGCGGCGGGCGGCATCAATATGCCGTCGCCGCGACTCAGGCGCGCGACGTCATCGACTCCATCCGCGCCGTCCGTTCGATGAAAGCCGCCGGCGCCGGCGGCAAGGCGATTGTCTATGGCTGGTCGCAGGGCGGCGGCGCGACTCTGGCCGCCGCGAGCCTGCCCGACTATATCGCAAAGGCGGGTCCGGCGTCGGAACCCGTCGAAGTAGTGGGATTTGTCGGTCTCGCGCCTTTCGACCTCGCCGGCATGGCCGCCGGCAAGGCCCTGGATCCGTCGGCGGCGGACAAGGCGATGGGCGGACTGGCGGCGGGTTTTTCCGACAATATATTCAATTTCACCCATTTCGCCATGGCCATCTGGGGAACCCGGGCCGCCTTTCCCGAACTCGACTTGAACGATGTTTTCACCGATGAGGGCGTCAGGGCTTTGGACCGCGTGTTCTCGAACAAATGCATGCATGCGGGGGCCGACACCCTCAACTATGCATATGGCGCGCAATTCAGGAGCCTGCTCAATCCGGCGGTCAGGAACGCTGAAGCCTGGATTCGCGCTCTGGTCCGGGGCAGCGTCGCTCCGGTGAAGCCGGTGGCGCCCGTCGTGATCTACTGGGGAACGAAGGACACCGTGGTCCCGCCCGTGATGGGCAAGCTTTATCAGGAACAGATGTGCAAGCTGGGCGGCAATGTGGAGCGGGTGCAGCTTCCCGGCGAGCAGACGCATTTCTCGACGCCCGGCGCGGCGGCTCCCTTGTTCCTGCCTTGGGTAAAGGATCGATTCGCCGGGAAACCGGCGGCGAATGGCTGTCCGGCCAACTGAAACAATGCTGCCCCTGTTCGCCCTGGGGCCGCCGTCTCGCTTGCGGCCTTGCAGGGCCGGTCGGGCGTGAAACGGAGAAGGCGGCGGTTTGGGCGCCGTCGCCAAAGGCGGCGCAATGCATTGCGCCCGACAATGGCGCAGGCGCCCGTCCTCTAACGGCCCCCGCCGATCGACCGGTTTGTTGTCAAACCGATCGGACGGGGGCGTATCTGTCTAAAACGATGCAAACGAGATCAGGCTTTCGGCAAATGGCCGTCCGGCGTCGCCTTGTCGATAGCTGTGGGCAGATGCTGGGCCAGATATTCGGCGGCCTTGTCGAGCGGAATTCCGGTTGACTCCGCGAGGCTCTTCAGCTTCTCGGAGCCGAGCGCCTGTTTGATGTCTTCGGCGCTGATGGGCAGGTTCGCGCCCGTGCCAACCCACGATTTGACCTGCTGGCCGTAGCCGGTCTTTTCGAGTTCCGCGACCACTCCGTCAATGCCCCCGTGCTTGTCAAAGTAGTCCTTCACCAGGGCAAAAGCCTGGGCGCCGATGACGCCGCCCAAAATTCCTTTCAGCCACCCCATATGCTAATCCTCCCGCAGAAATTCGACGCTTGAGCGTTATAAAGCTCAATAAACAACGCGCTATATCCGATCCGCAGATATTTTCAAGCGGGCATTCGTCCGGGGGCCAAGCCATTGCGGTCGTCAGGCAAAACCGGAGCAATGCCAAACCACCGGATCCCGAACTGTGGCGGCGGCTGAATATCGCGCGTCCTGTCGAGGCCACGCCTCATTCGGCGGCGTCCTCCGACGGTGTGAAGGAAGGGATGCGGGCGAGCACGGCCTCCGCCAGCGAGGCCGGACGTTTCGACGGCATCAGCACGCCTGTCTTCGAGGAACGATAGGCGCCGGCGTAGGCGACGAGGTCGGCGGCCAGTTCCGCGCCGAGACCGCCCAGCAGGTAGCTCCACTTGCCCGGTTGCGAGACCACCATGGCGCAGCCGCGCGCGCAGGAGGCCAGACAGGCGACCGCGCGCAGGTCGATCCAGCCTGACGCGCGATCCCGCGCGGCCTGCGCCGCGAGGGCGTCGTAAAGGTCCTGTCCGGGACTGGTCCCGTCCTCGCGCGCGGGCTGGCCGGCGCGACAGGTCACGCAGACATCGATCCGCAGGGGCCGTACCATTGTCGCTGGCGGCATGACGCCCTTTGTCCTCCCTGACCCGGTGGCTATTTTACGCGCCGGGGGACCGGGCGAGGTCGAAACGGTCGAGATTCATGACCTTGGCCCAGGCCGCCGCGAAAGCCTCGACAAAGGCCGGTTGGGCGTCGTCGGCGGCAATGACTTCCGCGAGCGCCCGCAGCTGCGAATGGGCGCCAAACAGCAGATCGACGGCGCTCGCCGTCCATTTGAGCGCGCCCGTCGCCCGGTCGCGTCCCTCATAGACCCCTTCCGTTTTGGCGGATTTCTGCCAGACGACGCCCATGTCGAGCAGATGGACAAAGAAGTCGTTGGTCAGCGTCTCCGGCCGCCCGGTGAACAGGCCATGGCTCGATCCCGCGAAATTGGCGCCGAGGACGCGCAGGCCGCCGAGCAGAACCGTCATTTCCGGCGCCGTCAGGGTCAACAGACTGGCCCGGTCCACCAGCAGTTCCGCCGCCGATTCTTCCAGCCCTGCGGCGAGGTAGTTGCGGAAACCGTCCGCCTTCGGCTCCAGCACGTCGAAGGAACGCGCGTCGGTCTGCTCCTGCAACGCATCCGTGCGCCCGGGCGAGAAGGCGACCTCGATAGCGTTGCCAGCCTTTTTCGCCGCCTCCTCGACCGCCGCGACGCCGCCCAGCACGATCAGGTCGGCCAGCGACACCTGAGCCCCGCCGGAGCCCGCGCCGTTGAACGCCTGCTGGATGGTTTCCAGCGTCCGCAGGACCTTCGCCAGATGCGCCGGCTGGTTGACCTCCCAATCCTTCTGCGGCGCCAGCCGGATGCGGGCGCCATTGGCCCCGCCGCGCTTGTCGGAGCCGCGAAAGGTCGAAGCCGAGGCCCAGGCCGTGGTCACGAGCTGCGAGATCGACAGGCCGGAGGCGAGGATTTTCGCCTTGAGATCGGCGATGTCCTGTTCGCCGACTTGCTGGCGGTCCGGGGCGGGAACCGGGTCCTGCCAGATCTGCGGCTCTTTCGGGACGAGCGCTCCGCGATAGCGCGCGAGCGGGCCCATGTCGCGATGCGTCAGCTTGAACCAGGCCCGGGCGAAGGCGTCGGCGAATTGGTCGGGGTTTTCAAGAAAACGCCGCGAAATCTTCTCGTATTCCGAGTCGATCCTCAGCGAAAGGTCGGTGGTCAGCATCGACGGCGCGTGATGCTTCGACGGATCGAACGCATCCGGGACCGTGCCGGCGCCGGCGCCTTCCTTGGGCGTCCATTGATGGGCGCCGGCCGGGCTCTTGGTCAGTTCCCAGTCGAAGGCGAACAGGTTCTCGAAATAATCATGGCTCCATTGGGTCGGCGTCCTGGTCCAGATGACCTCGATGCCGCTGCTGATCGCATCGTCCCCCTTGCCCGAGCCGAATGCGCTCTTCCAGCCGAGGCCCTGCTGTTCGATCGGGGCGGCTTCCGGCTCCGGGCCGACCAGCGCGACATCGCCAGCGCCGTGGGTCTTGCCGAATGTGTGACCGCCGGCGATCAGCGCCACCGTCTCCTCGTCGTCCATCGCCATTCGGGCGAAGGTTTCGCGAATGTCCTTCGCCGCCGCGAGCGGGTCCGGAACGCCGTTCGGCCCTTCGGGATTGACGTAGATCAGTCCCATCTGGACGGCGGCGAGCGGATTTTCGAGTTCGCGGTCGCCGCTGTAGCGCTCGTCGCCCAGCCACTTGTCCTCGGAACCCCAGTAAATATCGTCTTCCGGCTCGAAGACGTCGACGCGCCCGCCGCCAAAGCCGAAGGTCTTGAACCCCATTGAATCGAGGGCGACATTGCCGGCGAGAATCATCAGGTCGGCCCAGGAGATTTTCCGGCCGTATTTCTGCTTGATCGGCCAGAGCAACCGGCGCGCCTTGTCGAGGTTGACATTGTCCGGCCAGCTGTTGAGCGGCGCCAAGCGCTGCGCGCCCGAACCGGCGCCGCCGCGCCCGTCGCCGATGCGGTAGGTGCCGGCGCTGTGCCAGGCCATGCGGACGAAAAGGGGCCCGTAATGGCCAAAATCCGCCGGCCACCAGACCTGCGAATCCGTCATCAGCGCATGGAGGTCCTTGACCACGGCATCGAGATCGAGGCTGTCGAAGGCAGCGGCGTAATCGAACGCCGCGCCCATGGGATCGGACAGCGGCGAATGGCGGTTGAGGCGCTTCAGATCCAGCTGGTTCGGCCACCATTCCTGGTTGGTCCTGCCCCGCGCCGCCATGGGCTCCCGACCGCCGTGCATCACCGGGCACTTGCTTTCGCTTGTCATGTTTTTTCCTGTCGGCTTGAAGTGGATCGAACGCTAGAGCCTGTTCCGATCCAATTGAATGGATATGGGTTCCAGTTCTTTGTTTTGACGTGCTTTCTTAACGCGAACCGGCATCCATTTCGCTGGAAAGCACTCTAGCTGGCTGAATAACGCCCGGCCCGCGAAGTTGATCCCGCACGAAAACGCTTGCGGGATCGCGGACCGGGAGAGTTTCGGTCGGCGGCATTCGTCTCAACCGCTCCGGTCGAACAGGTGTTTGAGATGGTTCGGCTGCGAGCGCAGATATTGGTCGGGCGCCCGGACATGGGCGCCGAAATGCGCCGCCGCATGCCAGGGCCAGCGCGGGTTATAGAGCATGGCGCGCGCCAGTGCGACCAGGTCGGCGTCGCCCGAGGCGAGGATGGCCTCGGCCTGGTCGAATTCGGTGATGAGCCCGACCGCCACGACGGGCAGGGCTACCGCCTGCTTGACCGCGCGCGCCAGCGGAACCTGATAATCGGGGCCGAGCGGAATTTTCGCCGGCGCAAGTCCGCCGCTCGAAACATGGATGGCGGCGCAGCCGCGCCGCTCCAGCGCCCGCGCGAAAGCGATGGTTTCCTCGATGGTCCAGCCGCCGTCGAGCCAGTCGGTTCCGGAGACGCGCATCGTCACCGGCCGCTCGGGGGGAAAGGCCGCGCGCACCGCATCGAAGATTTCGAGCGGAAAGCGCATGCGGTTTTCCAGCGATCCGCCAAATTCGTCGTCGCGCCGGTTGGACAAAGGCGACAGGAATTGATGGATCAGATAGCCATGGGCGCCGTGCACCTGCGCCGCGTCAATGCCGAGCCGCGCCGCGCGCCGCGCCGCATCGGCGAAAGCCTCGCGGATGCGGATCATCTCCGCGCGGCTCAGCGCCAGGGGGCTGTTCTCGCCGGGCGCCATGGCGATGGCGGACGGGGCGACGGTCTGCCAGCCGCGCGGCGAAGCTGGGGCGATCTGGGCGCCGCCTTGCCAGGGAAGATCGGTGGAGGCCTTGCGCCCGGCATGGGCGAGCTGGATGGCGACCGGAATCGGCGACCAGCGCCGGACGCCGTCCAGCACCCGCGCCATGGCGGCTTCGCAATCGTCCGAATAAAGCCCGACATCGCCATAGGTGATGCGCCCTTCGGGCAAAACGGCGGTCGCCTCGATGGTCAAGAGACCCGCGCCGGAAAGCGCGAGCTGTCCGAGATGGATCAGATGCCAGTCGGTCATGGCGCCGTCCAGCGCCGAATATTGGCACATCGGCGCGATGACGATGCGGTTTTCGAGTTTGAGGCCGCCGACCTCGAAAGGGGAGAAAAGTCTGGATGCCGTCATGGCGAGGGTCCGGAGGGTTGCGGGATCGCCAGCATAAGCCATGTCGCGCGCAAAAGAACCTTCGCCGTTCCGCCGCAGGGAAGTCGATCCGGCGAGCGTGAAACGGCGGGGCCGGCGCGCGAGGGGTCGTCAATAACAGGCCGCTGTCTGTGCTCTTATAACTACCAGGTCGCCAAAAAAGCCGGAATATGTGCGCAAATAGCAGGCAAATGTTCGATTTGGACTTTTTGCCGGCGGGGGAAGGGGCGAAACCTTCCCGTTGCGTAACTTCCAAGAAAAAGTCTGGGCTGCGCAATGCGGCGAAAGGGACTTCGCCCGGGGGGGATTGGCGGTCTGGCGGGTCTCCTGCTCGGGGCCGGGCTTTTTGCGCCTGCGTTTGGCGGCGCATGGAATCCCGAAGGCGGGCATGGCGAAATCATCGTCACCACGGTTTTCGATCAGGCCAACACCAGTTTCGACCAGGCCGGGCGCTTCACCCCGACGCCGCTCTATCGCAGCCTTCAGGCCCAGGTTTTCGTCGCTTACGGCGTGACCGACTGGCTGGCGGCGCTGCTCAAGCCCTCGTTGCAAAGCTCGACGCTCGGCCCGCCGGACAACCAGCGTTTCAACGGTCTGGGCGACAGCGAGATCGGCGCGCAGGCGCGGTTGTGGCGCGATGATTCGACCGCGCTCGCCGTTCAGGCCTCCGTGCGGGCGCCCGCCAGCGGCGGCGCGACCAACAGCTGGCTCGCCGGAACGCGTCAGCCCGAATATGATTTTCGCCTGTTGCTGGGGAAAAATCTCGGCGTCGGCGCGCTGCCTGGTTTTGTCGATCTTCAGGCCGGGGTGCGACTCTGCGCCGGGCCGGCGCCCAATCAGGGGCGTTTTGATCTGACTTTCGGCCTTTACGCGACCCCGCGCTTGTTGTTGCTGGCGCAGAGTTTCAATATCCTCTCGGCGACCTCCACAAACCCGGATTATCCGCAATGGGCGCAGTCCAAGCTGCAATTGAGCCTGGTCTATAGTCTCGACGGCGACTGGCGGGCGCAGGCGGGCGCCTATACAACCCTTGCCGGACAGAACGCCTATCGCGAGAATGGCGTCCTCGTCGCCCTGTGGCGGCGGTTTTAACAGCCAAGAGGAACGAATGACCGCCATCGACGATCTTTTCGCTTTGGCGCTGGCGGCGCGGGGGCGGGCCTATGCGCCCTATTCACGCTTTCCGGTCGGCGCCGCGCTGCGCACGCCGGGCGGCGCGGCGTTCTCCGGCTGCAATGTCGAGAACGCGGCCTATCCGCTCGGCGTCTGCGCCGAAACCTCGGCGATTTCGGCGATGATCGCCGCCGGAGAAAGGGCGATCGCCGAAATTCTCGTGCTCGGTCCGGGAGCGCAAAAAATCGCCCCTTGCGGCGCCTGCCGGCAGCGCATCGCCGAATTTGCCGGGGATAAAACCCTCGTTCATCTCGCCGAGGAGGCGGGCGGCGTCTCGACCTTCGCTTTCGGCGAAATGCTGCCGCATGCTTTCGGGCCGCAGTCGCTGGCTTAACTGTGTTCTTGAGCGCTATTCGGCGATCCAGGGCATGAGCCAGGTTTCGGTCAGGGCGTGCGGGCCGGCATGAAGGAAGGCGCGGATGTCGGTGGTCTGGCCGGGTTCGACCTGAACGTCGATCATCGCGCGGATGCCGTCGATATGCGGATTGGCCTGGAGAATGGTGCGCGTGATCTTGCCCTTCGACGTCGTCGCGGAAATCTCGACGAGACCAGGGTCGCGCCGGTAGAAACCGAGGTCGCCGCCCGCAAAATCGACGATGAAGCGGCGTTCGCCGACATTGACCGGTTCCGGCGAACCGAGCGCCTTGGGGCTGGTCTTCCAGGTGTTCTTGACGCGTCCGTTCGGCGACAGGTCGGCTGCGTCGAGCAGGGCGCGGATGCGATAGGAATAGGTGAACGCCTTGCCGGGTTCCGGCGGGTTCTGCGGCGTCCAGTAGGCGACGATATTATCCGCCGTCTCGTCCTTGGTCGCCAGTTCGAGCAGTTCGATGCGGCCTTCGCCCCAGTCGCCGTGCGGCTCGACGAAATAGGTCGGCCGCGTCTCGTAGCTCAGATCGATGTCCTGATAATGTTCGAAATTGCGCTCGCGCTGGACGAGCCCGAAGCCTCTGATGTTATTGTCCGAAAAGGTCGTCATGGTGACGATGCGCGGCGCGCGCAGCGGACGCCAGATCCATTCGCCGGCGCCGGTATGCATCAGCAACCCGTCGGAATCGTGCAGTTCGGGACGGAAATCGTCGTAATATTTGCCGTGGTCCTCGCCGAAAAAAAACATCGAGGTCAGCGGCGCGAGGCCGAACTTGACGCCCGAACGGCGCGGGAAGATGGTCGCCTGAACCTCCATCACGCTTTCGACATTGGGGAAAAGCTCGAAGCGATAGGCGCCGGTGACCGAGGAGCCGTCGAGCAGCGCAAAGATCGTCGCCTTTTCCGGATGCTGTTCCGAGGTCTCGATCCAGAATTCGCGAAAAAACGGAAATTCCTCGTCGTCGCCGCCGGTGGACACCGCCAGTCCCCGTGCGGACAGACCGTAGCTCTGGCCGCGTCCCAGAAAACGGAAATAGCTGGCGCCGAGGAAGGAGACGACCTCTTCCTGGCCGTGCGGCGAATTGAGCGGATAATGCAGGCGGAAACCGGCGAAGCCCAGATTGACCGGAAGATTCTTGTCGAATTTGTTGCGACCGGTATCGAACAGAGTGGAAGAATAGGGCAATGGCGTCGAAATGCCGTCGCGGATCGTGTTGACCACCACGGTGTGCTTGTAGATGAAGCCTGGATGGAAGGCCTGCAGCCGGAACGGACCGCTGCCCGCGCCAAGCGGCGATTTTTCCGACCTGAAGCGAATGTCGCGGTAGGAGTCGAAATCGAGTTTGGTCAAGGCTTCCGGCAGTTTCGGCGGCAGGGCGTCGAAAGGCGCGTTGGCGAGGTCGCGCGCCCGCTTGACCACGTCGTTGAAGCCGAAACGCGGCGCCGGCGGCGGCCCGGCATTGGCGCTGGCCGGGGTCTCTTTCGCCGGATTTTGCGCGAGGGCGCGCGGAGCGAGCGTGGCGGCGCCGGAGAGGGCCAAAGCGTTGAGCAGGGATCTGCGGTCGAACTGGGGCATGGGCGGGTTCACTCGGGCAGGCGCGACGCGCCGCGATCCCGGCGCTGCTCCAGCAACTAGCTTCGTTTTGCGGCCTCCGCAAGGCGCCGTTTCGCGCCGTCCCGACCGGCGGAAGGCGGCGCTGTTGCATGAAAGCCTCAGGCCGAGGAAAAACTTGGAGGGCGCATTTTTTTTGTTGCGTTCGGGAAGCGAAGCACTATTTAAGACTTGCCCAAATCGCACGTGCCTGTGGTCGTGTGTCGGTTGGCGGGAATCCGGACAAGAGGCCGGTGAACCGCCTGAAAAACAAACCGGCAGCCGGAGGCGAACCGGCGAACTCCGTCTGCACGGAGGATCGCGACTTAAAGCAACGACGGACCGGGCTTTTTCGTCTCTGTCG
>NZ_CAIUXT010000069.1 GCF_903903185.1 uncultured Rhodoblastus sp. | reverse complement strand
TGTGCTGATCGCGCCCAATCTGGAATCGGGCAACATGCTGGCCAAGGAACTGACCTTCGTCGCCCATGCCGAGGCGGCGGGGCTGGTGGTGGGCGCGCTGGCGCCGGTGATTCTGACCAGCCGAGCCGACAACGACCGCGCGCGGCTTGCCTCATGCGCGCTGGCGACGCTCTACGATTACTGGCGGCGCAATGGCCGCGCCTTTACCGGGGCGCAAGACAAGGCGCTCACCGCGCCGACCTGAACGCCGGGCGCCGACCGAACCGGCAAGGAGAAGCAAAAATGGACGAAAAAGCCCTGAAGATCGATCCGCTGCCCAAAGTCTGGGATCCGGACCTGCGCATCGGCCAGATGCTGGAAGGCAAGCGCGGGCTTGTCGTCGGCGTCGCCAACGAACATTCCATCGCCTACGGCTGCGCCGTCAAGCTGCGCGCCTTCGGCGCCGAACTGGCGCTGACCTTCATCAACGAAAAGGGCAAGCGTTTCGTCGAACCGCTCGCCGAGCAGATCGAGGCAAGCCTGCTGCTGCCGCTCGACGTTGAGGAGCCGGGCGCGATGGAAAACGTGTTCAGGCGCATCGGAGAGGAATGGGGGCAGCTCGATTTCGTAATCCATTCGATCGCTTTCGCGCCGCGCGAAGACTTGCATGGCCGCGTCATCGATTGCTCGAAGGACGGCTTCCTGCAAGCAATGCGCGTCTCCTGCTATTCCTTCATCGAAATGGCGCGCCATGCAGAACCATTGATGAAGAACGGCGGCTCGCTTCTGACCATGAGTTATTACGGCGCCGACAAGGTGGTGAATCATTACAACGTCATGGGACCGGTCAAGTCGGCGCTGGAGGCGACGACGCGCTACCTCGCCGCCGAACTCGGCGAAAAGGGCATCCGCGTCTATGCGGTTTCGCCCGGCCCGCTGAAAACCCGCGCGGCGAGCGGCATCGCCGATTTCGACGAGTTGGTCGAGGCGGCGGTGAACCGCAGCCCGGCGCATCGTCTTGTCGATATCGCCGAAGTCGGCCGTGTGGTCGCCTTCCTGGTCGGCGGCGGCGCCTCTGGCATGACCGGCGATACGATCTATGTCGACGGCGGCCTGCACAACGTCGCCTGAGCGGCGCTTTGCTTAAGCTCGCGTCCTTAACAGCTCGTCTCAGGGAACGCGATTTGAACAAACAGCGCGCGGCCAGCCGGTCGCGCGTTTGGCTCGATGCGATTGCGAACTCCTTGGACGACAGCGGTATTCACCGAAGTGTCAAATAGCGCGGCTAGGTTCCCCGCCGGAAAAACTTCCGCCAACCGCCATGTTGCGGTATTCGCCAATGGTCGCTCGACCCGGCGCGACGCCGACCTTTGCAAGGCAAAGAGGAATCGCCGTTTTTGACGCCGTCCAGCCATGCCAGGGCGAGTCCGGGACAAATCCAGGCTGGAGAAGGAAATGGCAAGAGAAATTCGGCGCATCGGGGTTATCGGGGCGGGCACGATGGGCACTGGCATCGCCCAGGCTTTCGCGGCGTCAAGCTTTAGCGTGGTGCTTCGCGACATCGCACAACCCGCTCTCGACCATGGCGTCGCCACGGTGAAGAACAGCCTGGGTCGTCTGGTGGCGCGCGAAAAAATGACTCAAGATGACTCCGACGCAGCGCTCGCTCGCATCGCCGCCACCACGGCGATTGAGGAATTGCGCGATTGCGACGTTGTGGTCGAAGCCGTGCTGGAAAAATTCGAGGTCAAGAAGGCGGTCATCGCCGATCTGGAGCGCGTCTGCGGTCCCGAGACCATTTTCGCCTCCAATACCTCGTCGATTTCACTGACCAGGATCGCGGCGACGTCGCAGCATCCGGGCCGGGTGATCGGCATGCATTTCTTCAATCCGGTCCCGATGATGCAACTGGTCGAGGTCATCCGCGCGCTGCAAACCAGCGACGAGGTCTGCGCGGCTGTCGTCGCTCTGGTCGGGACCATCGGCAAGCAGGCGCGGGTTTCCCGCGACAGCTATGGTTTTGTGGTCAATCGCGTTCTTGTTCCGATGATCAATGAGGCAATCAACTGTGTCTACGAAAATGTCGCCAAGCCCGAAGACGTCGATTCGATGATGAAGCTCGGCGCCGCCCACCCGATGGGGCCGCTTTCGCTGGGAGACCTGATCGGCCTCGACATCGTCCTCAATGTCATGGAAACGCTCTACGAGGGTTTCAACGACCCGAAATTCCGTCCGAGCCCGCTGCTCAGGCAGATGTGCGACGCCGGCTATCTCGGGCGCAAGTCCGGTCGCGGCTTCTTCGAATACCCGGCCAAATCCTGAACGGATTCAGGTCCGAAGGCCCGATGCCGATGGATGAAATACGCTTCTCCTCCGGCGGAGGAGCGAAAGGCCGTAGCCCAACGTCTTCTGCAATCTGGAGCCTGCCCCATGTCGCTGAACCCACATTCCGAAATCGATACGAACCCTGCCGAACCGGGCCTGAATCCGCTTCTCGACGCGGTCCGGGCGCATGACCCGGCTCGGTTCTTGAACCGTGAATTATCCTGGCTCGAATTCAACCAGCGGGTTCTCGAAGAAGCCCTCAACCCGGCCAATCCGTTGATCGAGCGGGTGCGGTTTCTGTCGATCTCCGGCAATAATCTCGACGAATTCCTGATGGTCCGCGTCTCCGGCGTGATCGAACAGGTCGAAGGCGGCGTGACCACGCCGTCGATGGATGGATTGACGCCCGCCGAGCTTCTCCCCGCGCTGGCTTCGCGGGTCACGCAATTCACCGCCGACCAGCACGCCTGCTGGCGGCAATTGCGCCGCGAATTGGCGGCGCAGCAAATTTTCATCGTTGAACCGTCGGAAATGACCGGTGCCGATCTCGATGTCGTATCAGGCTATTTCGCCTCCCATATTTTCCCGGTGGTGACGCCGATCGCGGTCGATCCGGCCCATCCCTTTCCGTTCATCCCCAATCTCGAATTATCGATCGTCGCTGAGGTGGTCCGCCATGACGGGCATCGTTTCAACGCCATCCTGTCGATCCCCGGCCGGCTCAAGCGGTTCGCGGCCCTGCCGGCGCCAGCCGGCGCGGCGCGTTTCGCGCGCATCGAGGACGTGATCCAGCTCAGCGCCGACCGCCTGTTCCCCAATTGCCGGATCGAGGCCAAGGGCCTGTTTCGCGTGGTGCGCGACCTCGACATCGAATTCGCCGAAGAAACCGACAATATGGTCAAGGATTTCGAGGCGGCGATCAAGGAGCGCCAGCGCGGATCGGTGATTCGGCTCGAAGTCGCCGCCGGCACGCCCGATCGCCTGCGCGATTTCGTCAAGCGCGAACTCGGCGTCGAAGCCAATGAAGTCGTCGAGGAATCGGGTCTGCTGGCGCTGTCGCGGCTGTCGCAGCTCTGCTCGGTCGAGAGGCCAGACCTGAAATTCCCCGCCTTCCAGGCGCGCTTCCCCGAACGGGTCCGCGAATTCGACGGCGATGTCTTCGCCGCGATCCGCGACAAGGGTTTTGTCGTCCATCACCCCTATGAAACCTTCGACGTCGTGCTGCAATACCTCCAGCAGGCGGCCCGCGACCCGGCCGTGCTGGCGATCAAGCAGACCATCTACCGTACTTCCTCGGACAGTCCGATCATCAAGGCGCTGATCGAGGCGGCCGAAAACGGCAAATCCGTCACCGCCGTCGTCGAACTCAAGGCCCGTTTTGACGAGGAGGCCAATATTTTCTGGTCCCGCAAGATGGAGCGGGTCGGCGTCAAGGTCGTCTATGGCTTCGCCGATCTGAAGACTCACGCCAAATTGTCGATGGTCGTGCGCGAGGAAGCGGAGGGGCTGACGACCTATTGCCACATCGGCACCGGCAATTACCACCAAATCACCGCGCGCATCTATACCGATCTTTCGGTGTTCACCGCCCATCCGGCGATCGGCCGCGACGTCGCCGCCATTTTCAACTACATCACCGGCTATGGCGAGCCGCTGGAATTGGAGCGCATGGCGATTTCGCCGATTTCGGCCAAGCCTCGGCTGCTCGGTCTGATCGAAGCCGAGATCGCCCACGCCAGGGCCGGACGGCCCGCGGTGATCTGGGCGAAATGCAATTCGCTAGCCGATCCGCAGATTATGGACGCCTTTTACCGCGCCAGCGCCGCCGGCGTTCGCATCGAACTGGCGATCCGCGGCATTTGCTGCCTGCGACCTCAGGTTCCTGGGCTGTCGGAGAACATCCGCGTCAAATCGATCGTCGGACGCTATCTCGAACATTCGCGCATTTATGCTTTCGGCAATGGCCAGGGCCTGCCTAATCCGAATGCGCCGCTTTTCATTTCCTCGGCCGACCTGATGCCGCGCAATCTCGACCGTCGGGTGGAAACCTTGCTGCCGATCTTGCACACGACGCCGCATGCGCAGATTCTCGAACAGGTCCTGCTGGCCAATCTGCTCGACAATGTCCAGAGCTGGGAAATCCAGGCCGACGGAACCGGCAGGCGAATCGCGCCCGGCCCCGAGGAGGAAGCCTTTTCGGCGCAGAATTATTTCATGACCAATCCCAGCCTGTCGGGACGCGGCGCGGCGCTTGCCGAATCCCAGCCGCGCAAACTGGCTGAACTGGTCGCCCTCGCGCATTCGAAAGGACACGACGCCCTCTGAGCGTTACGCAAAGGTTGGAAGGGGCAAGGACTGAAGCCATCGGCGAAAGCGGACCGGGGATCTGGTCGCCCCTTGCGCGGGCGCGCGCGGCGGCCATATTCAAGTCAGACCCATGGGCCAAACTCCGAATCTGGGGTCGTAACGACGGAGCCTGAAGATCACCGAGAACCTTGCAACCCTCCGCTTCAGGCGGGCCCTGCTGACTTTGGCCGCCGTCCTGTTTCTGGTCGAGGCTTGGTTTTGGGACCAGGCCGTCGCGCTCGGTCATTGGATTGTCGGCCTCCTGCCCTGGCAGGCGTTCAAGGACGCCGTGGCGAGGCTGATCGACCGACTGCCGCCATATGGCGCGTTGTTGCTTTTCCTGATTCCGCTCGCGGTCATCGAGCCGCTCAAGATCGTGGCGCTCGACCAGATCGCACGCGGCCACTTTTTTTCCGGCGTCATGACTTTTGTGCTGCTGAAGTTCGTCGGGCTCGGACTCGTCGCCTTCGTCTTCGACCTCACGCGCGACAAGTTGCTCACCATAGGATGGTTCGCGCGCTTTTACGCATGGGTCGTGAAATGGCGCGACCGGGCGCACGACTTCATCGAACCTTACAAGGCGGCGGCCCGCGCGCTGGTCGCCGATGTCAAGGCGCGTCTCGGCGAACTTCGGCGCTCCCTCGGTTGGCCGGCCGGAAAGGGAGGTTTTCCTGAAATGCTGGCCCGCGTGAAGGCGCGGGTGCGCAAGTCACAAGGCTGAACGCCCGAGGCGGCCAGATTGCCGGAACGAGCGGCTCCGAACTTGAACTGCCTTGATCGCCTCCGTCAGTCGAAGAAGGCGATGGTGCGGAATTCGATGCTTTCGCGGGGCGGCGTTCCGGGCGGCGTGGTCGGATCGTCGAAAGCCGAGTGCGGCGCGAAACGCGCGACCGTTTCATCGGAGTCCCAGCATTTGAACAGGATGCATTCGTCTATGTCGAGATCGGGGATATATTGCCAGCGCTGCGCCGGATTATAGGCGAGCCCGTAGGTCTCGCCGCGACGGTGGCGGAAAATATGTTCGCAGGGCAGGAGGTCGGCGGGGTCGATGCTGCGGGCGTCGGCCAAAGCCAGCGGCCAATCCCGCGCCCGATGCCGGATCGGACGCCAGACGTTGACGATGGCGGCGCGGCGCGACAGCAAATCTTCGGCCTGCTCCCCCATGATCTCGCGCACGCGTTGCGGTCCGGACCAAACGGTCTGATCGACATGGACGCGGGCGACCGGCTGGCGCGGAGCGCCCGGCGAACGGTCTGGAACGCCGGTCCGGCGCCGCAACGTATGATCGAAGACCACGACGCGCGCCGCTCCCGTCGCCGCCTTGACGATCTCCGCCGCTTCGGGATGGCCCAGGGCCAGAGTCTGCGCCTCGTCCCAGAAGTCGCGGACCGCCGTAGGACGCCGGACTACGGCGTAGCCTTCCCGATTCAGTGAGAGACGCTCCTCCACGGGGCGCGCATTGGCGATCGCCACCCGGCGATCCCCGATCGCCACATTGGTGGGGGAAACGCCTTCGGGCGGCTCGAACGTGAAGAAATAATGCTTTTCCGCGCCGCGCTCCGCGAAGCCAAGGCTGGCGGATACCGTTTCGAGCTCTTCAGGCGCCTGCGCCGCCAGCAGCGATAAAGACATGGACCATCCTCCAGTTTCCGTCCAGCCGCCGAGAACGCTTCTCCTGAAGCGCGTTCGAACAACTTCCGCCCGACGAACGCGCTTCAGGCTTTTTGTTCTTGAACGTTTTCTTCACGCGGACCGACATCCCGTTCGCACGAAAACGCGAAGGCGCCCCGCGCTCGGCCGGGCTCAGAAATTTTCCACCCATGGGCGAAGCTCGATTTCCCAGCTCCATGCGCTCCGCGGCTGTCGCAGCACGCTGAGATAGGTCTGCGCGATCGCATCGGGGTCGAGCGTGCTGTCGGGGCGCCCAAGCGGATCGGGGCGGTCGGCGCTGCGAACGGCGCCGTCGATGATGAAATGCGCGACATGGACGCCTTGCGGCGCCAGTTCGCGCGCCGCACTTTGCGCGAGGCCGCGCAGGCCGAACTTGCCCATGGCGAAGCCGGACGAAAGCGCAAAACCCTTCACGCTGGCGGTGGCGCCGGTCAGCAATATGGCGCCGCGCCGGTTCGGCAGCATCCGCCTTGCCGCCTGTTGCACGACAAGAAAACCGCCGAAGGCGGAAACGTCAATGGCTTTGCGGACCTCCTGCGGATCGAGATCGACAATCGCGCCGCGCAGGCGGGAGCCCGCGTTGTACAGCACGACGTCGGGCGCGCCCAGGCTGGCGTCCACATCGCCGAACAGCCGCGCCACGCTTTCGGGCGAAGCGGCGTCGACTTCGAAGGCCCGACCTTCGATTTCAGCCACGAGCGCGTTGAGCTTGGCGACGTTGCGCGCCGCCAGCGCGACCTTGACGCCGCCGCCCGCGAGCGCCCTCGCGACCGACGCGCTGACGCCCTGGCCGGCGCCGACGATGAGCGCGGTAGCGTAAGGGAGGCCGCTCATCGACACGGTTCCGGGGCCTGGAATTGCGGGAATGCGCCGTGAAGCTTGGGCCGGATGGCGCGCAGGCCAACGGCGGACGGAGGGGAGCGGGAAATGAAGGCGGCCTGCGCCCCGTCGTCCGACATCATTCCTGCGTCGTAACCCTGACTACCGAAACGCCTACAAATCTGCACCAGCTCAAGCCGATGACGGGACCGATGGTCCCGGCCGGCGCTGGGGGTTGCGATTTCCTTGCCGATCCAAATCGGCGCGCTGATCAATCACCGGTTTTCTGGCGGTCCGAGGAACTGGCGACGGTCATCGTCCTGACGGCCGTACCCACCAGCGCTGCGACACCATCCGTTTCGTTAGCGGATTTTCCCAGCGACAGTGTGCGGCGCGATGCCGACGACGGCACGCACGTCATGATCACAGACGATGGGATCAATCATCAGCTCTGGCTGATTGATCCGCCCAGCGGCGCGATGCCCATGGCCGCGCTCATTCCTCTGGACGCCACGGCCCCACAGCGCGCCGACGCGGCGCTGCGCTTCTGGCGGTTCATTGCGCATGGGCGGCCCCGAACGCCGACCGCTCCCGTCCGTAAAGGTGAGCGTTTGATCGCGGCCTTGCGCGCCCTCGACGGGCGCCTGGCGGGCGCCAGTTACCGGGCCATCGCCGAAGCGCTGTTCGACCCGAGCCGCCTCGCCACGGAGCCATGGAAGACCGCATCCTTGCGCGACACGGTCATCCGGCTGGTGCGCACCGGCATCACCACGATGCGCGGCGACTATCGCAATCTCCTGGGTCCGCGCCGGCCCGATTGATCGGGCAAGGCCTGAGATCGCTGGTCCCGCAGGGGGTGGCGAATTCGGCACCCCCCATCTTCACCATCCCCCTACGCGGCAATTCTTCGCCACCGTGATCGCTGACGGCCGCCAATAACCGGCGGCCTTCCTCGACAACACGGAGGCCCCCGATGTCCGCAGCGATCCCCCAGCTCCCGCCACGCTATTTGCGCACGCCCGAAGCGGCGCGGTTCCTTGGCCTCTCCGGGCGGACGCTCGAAAAACACCGCACCTATGGCACGGGCCCGCGCTATTCGAAACTCGGCGGCCGGGTCGTCTACAACTTCGAAGATCTGCAGGCGTGGGTCGCGCGGGGCGCCAAGGCGTCGACCTCCGACCCTGGCGTGGGCGAGGTGCTTCCCGCCAAGCGCCACGCAGCGGTCTCGCCGGCTTATGCCGGCCAGACGCGCCGCTGACCTTCCCGGCAGCGCCCCTCATGTCGACGCGACATCGCACAGGATCGGAACGCGAGCATCTCGAACTGTTCCACGCACTCCCAGGCGACCTCGCGCCTCGCGACGCGCTGGACCTCATGGCTTATCCATTTTTCAGTCTCGCCAAATCCCACCGCTCGACACCGATCGACTTCCGTTCGGGCGACGTTGCAATCCGCGTCGAGGCCGTCCCCGAACATGGCATGGCCACGATCTGGGACGCCGACGTTCTGATCTGGGCTGCTTCTCAGATCGTCGAGGCGCGAGACGCGGGCTTGCGCACGTCGCGCCTGATGGCGGCGACGCCATACGAGATACTCAATTTCACCGGGCGCGGGACATCGCTGCGTGACTATCAGCGCCTCAAGGCGGCACTGGACCGGCTGCAATCGACCACGGTCGCGACATCGCTGCGCCAGCCGCCGCCGAATCCGCTGGCGCGGGTTCGGCCGGAAACAAGCAGCCCGCCAGAGGCGGGCGGGCGGCGGATGCACCGCTTCTCCTGGATCAATGAATGGACGGAACGCGCCGATGGCCACGGGCATCCTGGCGGCATCGAGCTCATCGTCCCCGACTGGTTCTACCGCGCCGTACTCGACGATGCGCTCGTCCTCACAATCGACCGCGCGTATTTCGACCTGACCGACGGCATGGAGCGCTGGCTTTACCGCATTGTGCGCAAGCACGGCGGCCGCCAGCGGAATGGTTGGCGATTCGACTTCCGCCATCTCCATCTGAAATCCGGCAGCCTGTCGCCGTTCAAGCGCTTTGCTTTCGAGCTTCGGGACATCATCCGCCGCCAGCCGCTGCCGGGCTACACTTTGTTCGTCGATGTCGAAATCGGCGGGCGAACACTGCTCGCCTTCGAGCCGGCAGCCTGTGGACAACCTGTGGATAGCGTCGTGCTATCGGGAACCGGCGCTATCGTGCCATCGGGAACCCGACCCTCGTGCTATCGGGAACCGGAATCGGGCGTAAGTCACGGACGAAAAAGCGACATTCGCGTCCTTAACTTAGAGTCTAACCAAGATTCTAACTCTTTAGCAGTTGGCGGCGGGAAAACTCGATCCGAACCGCGGCCTGCCGGGAAGGAAAAGGGGCGCTATCGGGACCGGGGAGAGCGCTCCCCGCTCCAAGCGGCGGCTTCGACGCGCCCGTTCGCAACCAAGTCCGGAGGCGGGTCGTGATCGTCGCCCTCCTCAACCAGAAAGGCGGCGTCGGCAAGACCACGCTGGCGCTTCATCTGGCGGGCCAATGGGCTAGCGAAGGCCGCCGCGTCACCCTCATCGATGCCGACCCGCAGGGCTCGGCGCTCGATTGGTCCGAGCAGCGGGCAAAGGAAGGTCTCCCGAGGCTGTTCGGGGTCGTTGGCCTCGCGCGTGACACGCTTCATCGCGAGGCGCCCGAGCTCGCCCGCGATGCCAACCACATCGTCATCGACGGGCCACCGCGTGTCGCCGGGCTGATGCGCTCGGCGCTGCTCGCCGCCGATCTCGTGCTCGTTCCCGCGCAGCCCTCGCCGTTCGACGGCTGGGCTTCGGGCGAGACGCTGAAGCTGATCGAAGAGGCGCGCATTTTCCGGCCGCAACTCGCCGCGCGTTTTGTCCTCAATCGGTGCGCCGCGCGCACCGTCATCGCGCGGGAGACCGCCGAATCGCTGGCCGATCACCAGCCGCAAGTCCTCAAGGTCATGATCGGACAGCGGGTCGCCTTCGCCGACAGCGCACGCACCGGTCGCCTTGTCGCCGACCTCGACGCGAACAGTCCGGCCGCGCGCGAGATCGCCGCGCTCGCCGCCGAGATCGCGAGGATCGGCCAATGACCGAGCGCCAATTGAAGCGCGGCTTTGCCTCCCGTCCCGGTGACGCCGAGAGCTGGATCAAGGCGCCGGATATGCCGGCCGGTGCTCCGGCGAAGGTCGATGCTTTCACCGCTCGGCTCACCATCGACGTCACGCCCGGCTTGCGCGGCCGCATCAAGGTCGCCGCCTTCCGGGGCGGCGTCACCGTCGCCGACATGCTGCGCGAGCTGCTGGCGCGCGAATTTCCCGAAGACTCTGGAGACGCATCATGACCGACAACACGCCGTCCGCCGCGCATCGGCAAGAGCCGCATGCCGGCCGCTTGTCCGACAGCCTCACGCGGGTCGAACTGACCTGGTGCGAGAAGAGGATCGAGAACTGGATACGCTTCGGCGATCACGTCGAAGAGAAAATTCTCGACCGTCGCCGCCGCACCCTCGGCTTTCGAAGCGGCGCCATCTTCGCATTCGTGCGTTGGTCTTCCAACGACTTCGGAACCGTCAGTTCGCGCATCGATATCGTGCGCGCCGTCGCCGCGCATGAATCCTATCAGACGCTTCCCTTCGTCCGTCCCGGCGGCGAAATCCTGCTGCACATCGATGGCTGGCCGAAGGTCGAGCGGGTGCTTCAGGCCATCGATGCCGTGGAAGCGATCGGCGTCGAACCGGGCGACATCGCTCCGGATCATTGGCGCCATGTCCACAGCCGCCTGACCGTCGGGCACGAACCGCGGCCCTATACGCGCGCGCAGCACGATGCGTGGCTGTTGCGCCGGAGGGCGCAGCCATGACCCGCTTCGGATGGGTCATGGCGACCTATTTTTCGGCGATGGCGAGCGTGGGCGCCGCATTCGTCAAGCCTGTGCCGAGGCTCATCTGGAACGCGAGCGCGAGCACCCCGATCGGCCTCTACGCTCTGCGGCCGCCGGGCGCGCTGAGCGTCACCGAACTTGTCGCCGTCATGCCACCGGAGCCCGTCGCGAGCTTCCTCGCCGATGGCGGCTACCTGCCGCGCGGCCTGCCCCTGATGAAACGTGTTCTGGCGCTGCCGGGACAGAGCGTCTGCCGGCATGGGCTCCATATCACCATCGACCGTGTCGATGTCGGCGATGCGCAAGCCCGCGACCGGCGCGGACGCGATCTCCCCAACTGGCAAGGCTGTCAGACCGTCGCCGTTGGGGACGTTTTTCTGATGAACCCCGGCGTCCTCGACAGTCTGGACGGCCGGTATTTCGGCCCGCTCCCCGCCAGTTCTGTCGTCGGCCGGGCGGTTCCTCTTTGGACCGACGAAGGAGACGACGGCCGCTTCGTGTGGCGTGCCGCGACGCACTGAGACCACCGCAACCCTGCAATGGAAAGGACGTTCCCATGGCTCACATCGGTAATTTCACCCGCACCCAAGACGGCTATTACGGCCGGCTCCGTACGGTCACGATCGACGTCGAACTCATCCTCGTTCCGGCCAATGCTGGTGACGGCGAGAACGCGCCGGACTTTCGGATTCACGCCGGCGACAGTGCCGATGGCCCCGAGGTTGGCGCCGCTTGGAAGCGTACCGGCGAGAAGGCCGGAGCGTATGTCTCGTTGCTGATCGACGATCCTGCCTTCACACAGCCGATCCGCGCGAATTTGTTCCAGGCTGAAGCAAAGGGATCGAGCTTCAATCTGCTCTGGAACCGCCCGGCGAAACGCGATGAGCGA
>NZ_CAIUXT010000068.1 GCF_903903185.1 uncultured Rhodoblastus sp. | reverse complement strand
TTGGTTTGAATCCCCCTCGACTCGAGATTCCTTTGGTTTTCGCAATGATTTTGCGAAAAACCGGCGTCCGCTTTTTCGCCCATTGCTCTAGCCGGAGCGGCGGCCATAAACAATCGCGCGCGACCGGGCCGACCGCCGGGCGCGCGCGACAAAACCGGAGGCGGCGGGTTCAGCTCTGCGCCGTGGCCTTTTCGAGAAACTTGACCGCATCGCCGACGGTGACGATGGTTTCGGCGGCTTCATCGGGGATTTCGACGCCGAATTCTTCCTCGAAGGCCATCACCAGTTCGACCGTGTCGAGGGAATCGGCGCCCAGATCGTCGATGAAATTGGCGCTATCGACGACCTTGTCGGCGTCAACGCCGAGATGTTCAATCACAATCTTCTTCACGCGCTCGGCGACATCGCTCATCTGTTGATTCCTCATTATTCATTCTGACGGCGCCGCCCCGGGGATGAGCGGCGGGCATGGGTTTCAAGTGTCCGCTGACGCGAAAATTTCTTGCAATCGACGAAACTTCACACGCTGGAACGCATAAACGGAGGTTTGCTAACATACTTCCTTCACGATTGCGAGGCCCCCGCGACGGTTTCCGATTGGGCGTCCAACTAAACCCACAAGTACTTCAAATCATTGCCATTCCGCCATTGACATGAAGGGTCTGGCCGGTCACGTAGGCGGCTTCCTCACTGGCGAGATAGACCGCCGCCGCGCCGATATCGACGCCCTTGCCGAGATGGCCGGCGGGAATGGTCGCCAGAATGGCTTCCTTCTGCTTGTCGCTCAACGCGTCGGTCATGGGACTACTGATGAATCCCGGCGCGATGCAATTGACGGTGACGTTGCGCGACGCCACTTCGGCGGCGAGCGACTTGCTCATGCCGATCAGTCCGGCCTTGGAGGCGGCGTAATTGGCCTGCCCGCCATTGCCGGTGACGCCGACCACCGAGGAAATGTTGATCATCCGGCCATACCGGCGTTTCATCATGCCCTTGAGCGCCGCGCGGGACAGCCTGAAGGCTGACGCCAGATTGACGGTCAGCACCGTCTCCCAGTCCTCGTCCTTCATGCGCAGGAACAGGCCGTCGCGCGTCACCCCGGCGTTATTGACCAGAATATCGAGCGGACCGGCGGCGGCCTCGGCGGCGGGAACAAGCTTTTCGACCTCTTCCCTCTCGCCAAGATTGCAGGCGACGACATGGACGCGCTCGGCCAATTGCCCGGCGAGCGAATCGAGCGCCTCGCGCCGCGTGCCCGACAGCACGACGGTCGCGCCCTGGACGTGCAGCGCGCGGGCGATGGCTGAGCCGAGGCCGCCGCTTGCGCCGGTGACGAGGGCGACGCGCTTGGTCAGATCGAACATTGAAAACCTCAGGCGGTGAGTTGGAAGGAATCCACTTCGGCGGGAATCCCGACGTTCAGCGAACGAGCGCCTTCCGCCGTGCGCTTGACGAGACCCGCCAGCACCTTGCCGGCGCCGATTTCGACGAACAGGTTTACCCCGTTGTCGTGCATAAAACCCATGGATTCGCGCCAGCGCACCTTGCCGCAGACCTGCGCGACCAGCAAATTTCGGATTTCGTCGGGATCGCGCACCGGGCCGGCGGTGACATTGGCGACCAGATCGACCACCGGCGGCCGGATTTCGGTCGCGGCCAGAGCATCGCGCATGGCGTCGGCGGCAGGCTGCATCAGGGCGCAATGGAACGGCGCCGAGACCGGCAGCAGCAGGGCGCGCTTGACGCCATTCGCCTTGGCGATCTCGATCGCCAGTTCGACGGCGCCCTTCGCGCCGGAGACGACGATCTGGCCGCCGCCATTGTCATTGGCGACTTCGCACGTCGCGCCCGAGGCGGCGGCCGCCTCGCCGGCGATTTTCAACGCCAGTTCCGGTTCGGCGCCGATCAAAGCCGCCATGGCGCCCTCGCCGACCTTCACCGCCGCCTGCATGGCCTTTCCGCGCAGTCGAAGCAGCCGCGCGGCGTCGGAAATCTTCAACGCGCCGGCGGCGGCGAGCGCCGAATATTCGCCGAGCGAATGGCCGGCGACGAATTTGGCGTCACGGGCGAGAACCACGCCCTTTTCGCTCTCCAGCGCCCGCAGCGCCGCAAGACTCACCGCCATCAGGGCCGGCTGGGCGTTGGCGGTCAGCTGCAATTGCGCCGGGTCGCCGGAAAATATCAGTTCGGAGAGCTTTTCGCCGAGCGCCTCGTCCACTTCCTCGAAAATTTGCGCGGAGGCGGGATAGGCGTCGAACAGCCCCTTGCCCATGCCGATGGCCTGCGACCCCTGCCCCGGAAAGATGAAGGCGACCGCCATGGGGTTGTTCTCCCGGTTCTTGTTCGCGCAGATGCGCGTCAGGCCAAATTTCGCGTCAGGCAATGGCGCCGGGGACCGGGCGTGTCAAGGCGGGGGCTGGCGGGAATTGAGGCCGCGCGCCGGAGAGTTGGACGGCGGCGTCCCGCCGATTCGACTGAAAAACGCAAATTTCGCGGGCGCCGGATTTTTCACGCTCAGTGATAAAACCCATTCGGATTATGGGAGACCTGAATGAGAAAAGCGATGATGAACAGCGGCCAGCCGACAAGCAGAACCACCGTGATCAGTTTCTCCACCCACGCGGGTCGCAGGCCGGACCGCGTCGGGTTCGAGGCGCCGCAATGCGGGCAGGAATTGGCCTCCGTGCTGACGACGCCCTTGCATTCAAAACATGGTTTCAACGCCATTGATCGCCTCCGGAAGATCCGCGCGCCCGAGCGGGAACGCCAATTCAACCACGCAAATGTCCTTGGGGATTTGACCGGTGTCAATTTTCGCCGTCGCCGGCCGCCCGGACGCCGAGCATTTCGCTTGATCCCCCCCAGATTTCCGCTATAAGGCGCGCTTCGCCATTCGGCCGGGGGCTGAACGGAGGGGCGGCTTTTGCCGTCAGGGTATAAAAACCCGCCTTCCGGTGTTCCCGCCTTCGACACGTTTCCGTCGAGCCTTTCTCCGGGCTCGAAGGGCTCCGCGCCGGATGCAGCGAAATATTTAGAGAAAGGCAAGAAACATGGCTCTTTACGAGCATATCTATCTTGCTCGCCAGGATCTGACCGCCCAGCAGTCGGAAGCCCTGACCGAGCAGTTCAAGACCATCGTCACCGGCCTAGGCGGGGCGATAGGCAAGGTCGAATATTGGGGCGTCAAATCCCTCGCCTACCGGATCAAGAAAAACCGCAAGGCCCATTTCACCCTGATCAATGTCGACGCCCCTCCGGCCGCTCTGGCCGAGGCCGAGCGCCAATGGTCCATCAACGAGGATATTCTGCGGTTTCTGACGATCCGCGTCGAGGCGCTGGAAGACGGCCCCTCGGCCATGCTGCGCAAGCGGGACGACGACGATCGCGGCGACCGGGGCGACCGTCCGGACCGGGGCGATCGCGGCGACCGCCGCCCGCCGCGCGGACCGCGCGGCCCGCGCCGTGACGACAATGCCGAAGGGGGGCAATTCTGATGACCAATGTCGCCGCCGCCGGCGCGCCGCAGCGCCGCCCGTTCTTCCGCCGCCGCAAGACCTGCCCCTTTACCGGGCCGAACGCGCCGAAGATCGACTACAAGGACACGCGTCTGCTTTCCCGCTATATTTCCGAGCGCGGAAAGATCGTCCCCTCGCGCATCACCGCCGTCTCGGCGAAGAAGCAGCGCGAACTGGCCAAGGCCATCAAGCGCGCGCGCTTTCTCGGCCTGCTGCCCTATCTGATCGCGTAAAGGCAAAACGCCGCCCGCCGCGAATCGTCGCGACGGGCGTCTCTGGCTGGGGCGGACGAAGATCCGCTCCTAACCGCCTGACCGCGGGACAGCGAGAAACATGAACGACAATTATCCCCCGGCCCTCTGGATCGATCGCGCCATCGGACTCGGCGCAGCGCTTGCGAGCGCGCTGCTGTTCGCCGCTTCGACGCGCGGCTCCAGCCTGGCGATGACGCTCGCCTATTTCGCGCCGCTGCCGCTGTCGATCGGCGCGCTGGGCTTTTCCCCGAGCGGCGCCCTGGCCGGCGCCCTGATCGGCGCGGCGCTGCTCGCGCATTTCACCGCTCCCGCGCTCGGGCTGGGCTTTTTCCTCGGATTTGGCGCGCCCGCGCTGATCGCCGCCGCACTGGCGCGGCGCACCCTGCCGCCCAGGGGCGACGAAGCCTCGCCGGCGCCGCGCAATCTGGCTCCCGGCGGCCTGCTCGCCATTCTGATGGCGCTCGCCGTGGCCCTCACCTGGCTTGGCGTCGGCGCGCTGGTCTCGGTCCAGGGCGGTTTCGAGCCCGCGATGGCGGCGGCGCTTGCCCATTTTGCCGCGCCGCTCGACGAAATCGTCAAAAACGTCAAGGCCATCTGGCCCGATATCGAGGCCGACAAGGCCAAACGCCTGTTCATCCTGTGCCTGCCGGCGGGCTTCGCCGCCTCGCAGACGGTGCTGCTGGCGGTCAATCTGTGGCTGGCGGCGCGCACGGTGGAAATCTCCGGAAAGTTGGGGCGGCCCTGGCCCGCGCTGCCCGAACATCTCGTGCTGCCCCGCTTTGTCGCGCCGCTGTTCGTTCTCGCCGCCGGCCTGACGCTTGGCGGCGGACTGGCCGGCGCCCTTGCCGGCGCCCTTGCCGCCGCCGCCGGCTGTTGTCTGGCGATCCAGGGCCTCGCCGCCCTGCACGCCTTCACCCGCGCCTCGCGCTTTCGCGGTTTCCTGCTTTCCGGGCTCTATGCCGTCGTCTTCGTGCTGGAGCCCTGGTCGCTGCTGGCGCTCACCCTGTTCGGACTGGTCGAGTCCGTTTTTTCCCTGCGCGCCCGCAAGGCGCATCGTCTCAACCCCAAAACCCAAGTCCAGAAGGAACCCCGATAATGCAAGTCATCCTGCTCGAACGCGTCGCCAAGCTCGGCCAGATGGGCGAAGTCGTGCGCGTGCGCGACGGCTACGCCCGCAACTTTCTGCTGCCGCGCGGAAAAGCCCTGCGCGCCACCGACGCCAACAAGAAGCATTTCGACGGCCAGCGCGCGCAGCTCGAAGCCCGCAATCTCGAACGCAAGGGCGAGGCCCAGGCCGTCGCCGATCAGCTCAACGGGCAGACCTTCACGATTTTGCGCCAGGCCGGCGAATCGGGCCAGCTCTATGGCTCGGTCTCGACGCGCGACATCGCCGAAGCGGCGACCGCCGGCGGCTTTTCGGTCGAGCGCCACCAGATCGTGCTGCATGTGCCGATCAAGACGCTCGGCCTGCACAAGACCCCGGTTCACCTGCATCCGGAAGTCGACGCCGAAATTTTCGTCAATGTCGCGCGTTCCGCCGAAGAGGCCGAGCGTCAGGCCAAGGGCGAATCGGCGACCTTGCGGGAGGAAACCACCATGGCCGATCTCGGCCTCGAAGTCGGCGCGGCTCTGGCCGAAGCCGGCGGCGACCTCGGCGACCGCTGAACTCTTTGCCACCGCATTAAGAAAAGGCCGGAATCGTTTCCGGCCTTTTTTGCGTTTAACGCGCGAGGCCGGGTTTGGGCGTCAAGCGTTTTCGGCGCCGTTCCGCCATAATTCTCCCCCTCTGTGGATAATGTGGACGGCGCCGTCCAGGAAGCGATTCGGTCGATCTTTTTCGTTCCTTTGGCGGCCGAACGTGCCACAACAAGCCAGCGATTGCGTCCTGTCCGTCGCGTTTCCCCCAGTTCGACCCCCCTTTCGCGCTACCTTCATGTAGTGCACGAATATATTGGCATATCTGCATGACTGTAATGGAAAAAAGGCTCGACCGGCAAATCCTCGCCTTGGCCCCGGAGCCGGCGTTTCGCGCCCCGCCGGCCAATCTGGAGGCGGAACAGGCGCTGCTCGGCGCGATATTGGTCAACAATGACGCCTTCGACCGCGTCTCGGATTTTCTCAAGCCAGACCATTTCGCCGAGGAGTTGCACCGCCGCATCTACGAGACCGCCGGCCAGCTGATTCGCGCCGGAAAAATCGCCACCCCGGTCACGCTCAAGACTTTTCTGGGCGAGCAGGATCTTGGCGGCATGACCATTCCGCAATATCTGGCGCGGCTCGCCGCCGAAGCCACCACCATCATCAACGCCGTCGATTACGGACGCGCCGTCCACGATCTCGCGGTGCGCCGGGAATTGATCCATATCGGCGAGGAAGTGGTCAACACCGCCTATGACGCCAGCGTCGATTCTTCGCCCCGCATGCAGATCGAGGAAGCCGAGCGCAAACTCTACGCCATCGCCGAAACCGGCCGCTACGACGGCGGCTTCCAGCGCTTTTCGGAAGCGCTGGCCCGGGCCGTGGACATGGCGGCGAAGGCCTGGGAGCGCGAGGGCGGCCTGTCGGGCGTCTCGACGGGCCTGCACGATCTCGACCGGATGATGGGCGGGTTGCAGCCTTCCGATCTGGTCATCGTCGCCGGGCGTCCCGGCATGGGCAAGACCGCGCTGGCCACCAATATCGCCTTCAACATCGCCAAGAACTATCGCTTCGAGCTGCGCCCCGACGGCAGCCATGAAACGGTCAATGGCGGCGTTGTCGGTTTTTTCTCGCTCGAAATGTCGTCCGAACAGCTGGCGACCCGCATCATCGCCGAACAGGCGCAGGTGCCGGGCTACAAGATCCGGCGCGGCGACATCAGCGAATCCGAGTTTCACCGCATCACCGCCGCCGCTCGGGAAATGCAGGCGATTCCCTTCTACATCGACCATACCGGCGGCATTTCCATCGCCCAGCTCACCGCCCGCGCCCGGCGGCTCAAGCGCCAGCGCGGTCTAGATCTGCTGGTGGTGGATTATCTCCAGCTGCTGTCGGGCTCGAAGTCGCGCAGCGAAAATCGCGTGCAGGAACTCACCGAAATCACCACCGGCATGAAGGCGCTGGCCAAGGAGCTGAACGTGCCGATCGTCGCCCTGTCGCAATTGTCGCGTCAGGTCGAATCGCGCGACGACAAGCGCCCGCAATTGTCGGACCTGCGCGAATCCGGTTCGATCGAGCAGGACGCCGACGTGGTGATTTTCGTGTACCGCGAGGAATATTATCTGAACAGTAAGAAGCCTCCTGAGGGCACTGCGGAATTTCAGGAATGGCAGCAAAAGGCGGCTTTAGCCCATGGGCGCGCCGAAGTGATCATCGGCAAACAGCGTCACGGCCCGACCGGGACGGTGGAATTGGCCTTCGAAGGCGAATATACACGCTTCAGCGATCTGGCGCAGGAAGACCATCTGCCGGCGCGCATGTAAAGGACAGGCCCGATGCCCGATTTGCCCTCCCCAGACGAAAACCGGGCTTTGGGGCAGGCGATTCTCACCATCGACCTCGGCGCGCTGGCGGAAAACTGGCGCCGCCTCGCCGGACGCGCCAAAGGCGCCGAATGCGCCGCCGTGGTCAAGGCCGATGGCTACGGGCTCGGCATCGGGCCGGTTGCAAGGGCGCTGCTGGCGGCGGGCTGCAAGACGTTTTTCGTCGCGCATGTTTCGGAAGGCGTAATTCTGCGCAAGCTCGCGCCGGAAGCCCAGATTTTCGTCCTCAACGGCCTTCCGCCCAGGTCGGCGAAAATTTTCGCGCGGGCGGGGCTGGCGCCCGTGCTCGGCTCGTCGCCGGAAATCGCCGAATGGGCCGATTTCTGCCGGCGGGACGGCGCGCCCCACCCCGCCGCGATCCATATCGACACCGGCCTGAACCGGCTGGGCCTCGACCCGCGCGATCTGGCCCGCGCCCGCGAGGCCATGGCCTCCTTCACGCCGGTGCTGGCGATGAGTCATTTCGTGTCGGCGGAAGACCAGTCGGCGCCGCGCAATCACCTGCAGATCCAGCGTTTTTTCGAGGCCTGCGGGCAATTGCCGCCGATGCCCGCCTCGCTGTGCAACTCCTCGGGGATTTTCCTCGAAGAGCGGCCCTTTCTCGATCTGGTGCGCCCCGGCTATGCGCTTTACGGCGGAAATCCGACGCCGGGCAGCGAAAATCCGATGCGCCGGGTGGTCGGGCTGACCGCGACCGTGCTGCAGGTCCGCGATATTCCGGCGGGCGAGACGGCAGGATATAACGGACGCTGGACGGCGCCGTCGCGGCGCAAGCTGGCGACGATCAATCTCGGCTACGCCGACGGCTTTCCGCGCAGCGGTTCGATCGGCGAGATCGGCGCCGATGTTTACGCCGGAGGGAATTACTGCCCGGTGGTCGGCCGCATTTCGATGGATCTGTCGATCATCGACATCAGCGAGGCCGGTCCGCTCGCGCGCGGCGACCGCGTGGAAATATTGGGACCCCATATCGGCGTCGACGATCTCGCCGCCGAGGCCGGCACGATCGGCTATGAAATCCTCACCGGTCTGGGCAAACGCTACGCCCGCGAATATCGGGGCGAGGCCGCGGCGGCGGCGGCGGCCATTGTCGGGAAGGCATAGAATGCGACCGAAAAAATTTTTCGCTCCGGCGCTGGCTCTGACGCTTCTTGCCGCGCACGCGCCGATTCGCGCCGAGGAGAAGGCTGGTTGCGCCGGGTTCAAATGGCCGATCGAGCGCGCACAGGCGGCGCTGGCGGCGCCCGACCGCAAAACCATCGCGGCGGATGGCGCGCTGGCCGCCGGACCGGCTGTCATCGTGCGGCTTGCGCCGGTGGAGACTGTTCCGTTCAAAGTCGCGCCCGACCGCGCGCCCGCGCCGAACACCTTCGGCGCGGTGCTGAAATTCGCCGCCCCTTCGGCCGGCGTCTACACGGTCAACCTGTCGGCGGGGGCCTGGATCGACGCGGTCCAGGACGGCGTCGCGCTGAAACCTTTGGCTTTCAGCGGCGCGCCGGACTGTCCCCATATTCACAAGAGCCTGAAATACCAATTGGCGCCGGGGGAGACCTTCATCCAGATCTCCAATGCGCCCGAAGCGGAAATCTCCATCGTTGTGCAGGTGGAATAGCAAGCTGCAGCGCAAGGGGTAGTCAGGCCCCGAATCCCTTCTCCCCTTGCTGGAGAAGTAGGCGCGAAGCTCCGGATGAGGGGTTTTTCGCGGAGCTACCTCAATGACGGAACACGGCTCGAAGGGGTCTTACGAAATGAACATCCTACCATCGGCTATCGCAGACTCAGCGGACATTCCGATAGCAAAATGAACCTCCCTCCGTGATCCTGAGTGCCGGTAACCATTCCACCGCGTAGGAACGGCTCGAAACGGCCCTCGCGGTCCCTCCAGTCCGGCATATTTTTACCGTTTACGAGAACGCATGCATGTTTCAATTGATATTTTGCAGATTCAATGCAAATATCCCCTAGTTAGGGGGTGATGCCGTGCTATTAGAGTTCCGAGTAAGCAATTACAGGTCCTTCCGCGAGGAGGCCACTTTGTCGTTCGTTGCCTCGACCGACAAAACGCACGAGGTCACAAACGTCGTCGAAACAGGTCTGCCAGGCATCAAAAGGGCGCTGCGAACGGCGGTAGTTTATGGTGCTAACGCAAGCGGCAAAACGAACCTCTTGCTCGGCCTGCAGCATATGCGGAATATCGTAATGGACTCCGCCCGCCTGCAGCCTGACCAAAGCTACGTCAGTCAGCAGTTCAAGCTCGATGACGTCAGCCGATCACGACCGACCCTCTTTGAGGTAATCGCCCTGATCGATGGCATTCGTTACCAATACGGCTTCACTTATTCATCCGCCCGTATCGAATCCGAGTGGCTGCTGGTTTTTCAATCGCACAAAGCACAGACTTGGCTGGACCGCGAATACAGGGACGGCAAGGACATTATCGAGACACCATCCTCCTTTCTTCCCGGGCCCAAAAATGCCTGGAAAGAGGCGACGCGTGAAAAATCGCTTTTTTTGTCTGTTGCTGTCCAACTCAACAGCGCGAAGTTATTGCCACTTTATAACTGGTTCAAGAACGACGTCGTCGTGTTTGAAAATGGCGGGCACGTCGGGCACGACTATTCCACTCGTTATATCGAGTCCCCTGAAGGACAGCAGAGCGTAGCCGACTTCCTCTCATCCGCTGACATCGCCATCAGATCAGTGACTGCTGTGAAGCAAAAAGGACTTGTCAGCAGTTTTGAATTCGATGTTGCGACCGGCGAACAGAAAGCCGCTCACACACAGACTGATATTTTGCTTCCGCGTTTCCGACACACGTATGGTGATATCGCCGCCGACTTCGAGCTTACAGAGGAATCGCAGGGCACACAAAAGCTCTTCGCCCTCTCTGGTCCCCTTTTCGACATCCTTCAACGTGGGCAACTTCTAGTGATAGACGAGCTCGACCGTAGCCTTCATCCCCTCCTCGTTCGTCAGATTGTCTGCACGTTTCAGGATCCCGAACTAAACAGCAGCAATGCTCAGCTACTCTTCTCGACCCACGATACGTCTCTTCTCGATACTGAGCTTTTCCGGCGCGATCAGATCTGGTTGACCGAGAAGAATGCCGATCAGACGTCAAGCCTTGTATCCCTCGTAACATTTTCGCCGCGGAAGAACGAGGCGTTGGAGCGCGGCTATCTCTCCGGACGATATGGCGCTATTCCTGTTCTGCCCGGGCGACTCAAGACCCCCCGCAAAACTCGACAGACGTAGAGCAAACACCCGCCGTGGCAAGATCGTACCATCATCGTGAGCGTAGCTCGCGGGCCATGGCCCGAAAGAAAGCTATAAAGCCAACCTACCCCCGCATGCTCATCGTTTGCGAGGGGTCGAAAACAGAACCCGGTTACTTTGACGAGATTCGCGTTAGCGAGCGTGTAACAGCTGCTCATGTAAAGGTGGTTCCCTCTCAACTAGGGACTGAACCGATCCAGGTTGTCGAATACGCCGAGCAGGTTTTTCGAGGAAATAACGCGTTCGATTGTGTCTTCGCCGTATTCGATCGTGACGCCCACCTCAGCTATAATAATGCTCTTGCAAAGTTGCAGAAAATAGACAGACGCTACAAAAACGACGATGGGAAAAAAGTACCATTTATAGCCGTTACGTCAGTCCCATGCTTCGAGCTATGGGTTGTCTTGCATTTCCGGCAAATAACGCACCGGCTCACACGCCATGACGCGCTGGAACAAGCCTGCAGATTTGTCCCAGGCTATGCGAAGGGGATGACCGACTTATACGCAAGAACCAAGTCGGCGCTGCCGCTAGCCGAAACACATGCGCTACAGCTCGGGCAGATGCACAATCCCCACGGCGGACAAGACCCGTATACAAATGTCACAGAAATTATGAAAGTTTTCAGCGAAATTGCCCGGATCCGCGCGATGTCTTGAGCGTCCAACCTAACTGGCGCGATCCTGCCACTGTCGGTCCGACCGCTTGTGGGCTATTAACCAGACCTTCGGCCTAAGACCGCAATCCGCCGTTTTGAGCCATTCGCTGGCGGGAACCAAACGAGGCCACCTTCTCCCGCAAGGGGAGAAGGAAAGAGCGCCTCTGGACAGCGCGGCTCAAGTGTGTTCTATACTTGTTCTCTTTTTCCACAGGATTCGCCCGTCTTGGCCAAAGTCCGCACGTCGTTCATCTGCCAGAGTTGCGGCGCCGTCGCGCCGCGCTGGCAGGGCAAATGCGAGGCCTGCAATGCTTGGAATTCGCTGGTCGAGGAGGCCCCTTCGGCGGGGATCGGCGCGCTCGCGGCGCGCAACGCCAGAAAGGGCCGGATTTTCGCGCTTGAGGGCCTGAACGGTTCGTCCCCGCCGGCGCCGCGCCTGCTTTCGGGCATGGCGGAACTCGACCGGGTCACCGGCGGCGGTTTCGTGCCGGGCTCGGTGCTGCTGATCGGCGGCGAGCCGGGAATCGGCAAGTCCACTTTGCTGATCCAGGTCTGCGCCGCCATGGCGCGGCGCGGCGAGCGCGTGGTTTATATTTCCGGCGAAGAGGCGGCGGCGCAGGTGCGGTTGCGCGCGGAAAGGCTGGGCCTGAGCGACGCTCATGTCGAACTGGCCGCCGAAACCTCGGTCGAGGACGTTGTCACCACCTTGTCGCATGGGCGCACGCCGTCGCTCGTCGTCATCGATTCGATCCAGACCATGTGGACCGAGACCGCCGATTCGACGCCGGGAACGGTCACCCAGGTGCGCGGCGCGGCGCAGGCGCTGATCCGCTTCGCCAAGCTGTCCGGCGCCTGCGTGATCCTCGTTGGCCACGTCACCAAGGACGGCCAGATCGCCGGGCCACGCGTGGTCGAGCACATGGTCGACGCCGTGGCCTCGTTCGAGGGCGACGGCAGCCATCATTTCCGCATCCTGCGCAACGCAAAAAACCGCTTCGGGCCGACCGACGAGATCGGCGTGTTCGAAATGACCGGCGGCGGCCTTGTGGAAGTCGCCAACCCTTCCGCGCTGTTTCTCGCCGGACGCGACGGTTGCGCGCCGGGCGCGGCGGTTTTCGCCGGAATGGAGGGCACGAGGCCGGTGCTGGTGGAGATTCAGGCGCTGGTCGCGCCGAGCGCGCTGGGCACGCCGCGCCGCGCCGTGGTCGGCTGGGACCCGAGCCGGCTGTCGATGCTGGTGGCGGTGCTGGAGGCGCATGGGCGGGTCAAGCTCGGCCAGCACGACATCTATCTCAATGTCGCCGGCGGCATGAAGATTTCCGAACCCGCCGCCGATCTGGCGGCGGCGGCGGCGCTGGTCTCCTCGCTGACCGGCGCCGTGCTGCCGCATGACATGGTGTTTTTCGGCGAGGTCGGCCTGTCGGGCGCCGTTCGGCCGGTTCCCCACGCCAATCTGCGGCTCAAGGAGGCGAAAAAACTGGGTTTTGCCCGCGCCGTCGCGCCACAAGGCATTAAAGACCAGAATTCCGGCGACAAGGCGGGCCTATCCCCGGCGCGGCTCGACGACATGCCGCTGCGGTCGATCCGCCATATCGGCGAGGCCATCGCCGACATCGCCGCCCTGGGGCGCAGCGTCGCGGCGCCCTCGAAAACGCGCGCGGCGGTTTCCTGAGCGCAGCGCCGCCCCCGAGTCGACGCCGCGCGATGCATTGGGTATAAGCGGCGCGGAAGAGCGGAATCATTCGTCCTCTGACCGCCAGCGCCAATAAATCACTCCTGTTCGAGGCCCGCAATGCCGTCCTATCTTGACCTCGGTTTGCTCGGCGTGGTGGCGGTTTCGGCCCTTCTCGCCATGTTGCGCGGCTTCACCCGCGAAGTCATGGCCATCCTCTCCTGGGGCGTCGCAGCGGCGTCGGCGATCTACTTCTATCCGATGCTGGTTCCCAAACTGGCCGACGCGGCCTCGCCCATCTTCATCTCCAAGGACGCGCTGCGCCCCTATATCGCCGGCGCCGCGATCTTCTTTCTGGCGCTTATTCTGGTGTCGATCGTCACCGTCCGCATCTCCAGCGCCATTCTCGATTCGAAGATCGGTCCGCTCGACCGCGCGCTCGGCTTCGCCTTCGGCGCCCTGCGCGGCCTGCTGCTCTGCGCCATCGCCTTCATCTTCTTCAACTGGCTCGCGCCCGACGCCACCAGCGCCAGCCCGGATTCTTCTTCCGCCGTGCGTAATCAATGGCTCGCCAATTCGCGCGGCCTGCCCTTGCTGAAGGCGACCTCGGATCAATTGCTGGCGCTGTTGCCCGACGATCCCGACGGCATTCTTGCGAAATTGAAGAAGCACAAGCCGGGCGGCGGCGAAGACGCGCCGCCGCCGGAAATCGATTCGGAGCCGAAAGCCGCGCCCGCCACGCCCTCGCCGCCCGCGCGGCCCAAGGCGCAACTCGCCCCCGCCGCGCCGTCCGCCGGAGCGCCAGACGACAAGCGCAAGCTCGATTCGCTGGTCAAGGGCGCCCGCTGAGGCTTTTTCCCCCAATGCTTGGGTTTTCCCGCCTGCAATGGGCTCGTTTTTTGCTTGCGGCCTTCCCATCTGCGGCTTGCGGGTCTATTGAGTTTTTTCGTCACCGGGGTCGTTTCGGACCCTTTTCGCGCGCATCCCTCAAAGGCGCGCGCCGGGAGCCTGTTCCATGGACGATTCGAACGCCGCCGGCGCTCCTGAAGGCGAATTCGACATCAACGCCGACCGCCTGCGCGAGGAATGCGGCGTGTTCGGCATATTCGGCCATCCCGAAGCCGCCGCCATCACCGCGCTCGGCCTCCACGCCCTCCAGCATCGCGGGCAGGAGGCGGCGGGCATCGTCACCTATGACGGCCACCGCTTCAATTCCGAGCGCCGGATGGGCATGGTCGGCGACGCCTTTTCCAAGGCCTCGACCATCGAGCGCCTGCCCGGCGACCGCGCCATCGGCCATGTGCGCTATTCGACCACCGGCGAAACCATCCTGCGCAATGTGCAGCCCCTGTTCGCGGAACTGGATTCCGGCGGCTTCGCAGTGGCGCATAATGGCAATCTGACCAACGCCCTGACGCTGCGCCGCGAGTTGATCCGCGAGGGCGCGATCTATCAATCGACCTCCGACACCGAAGTCGTGCTGCATCTGGTGGCGCGTTCGCGCCGGCATTCGATCATCGAGCGCTATGTCGAAGCGCTGCGCCAGATCGAGGGCGCCTATGCCTTCGTGGTGCTCAGCAACAAGAAGCTGATCGGGTCGCGCGATCCGCTCGGCATCCGGCCGCTGGTGATCGGCCAGCTCGACGGCCATTACATTCTGGCGTCGGAAACCTGCGCCCTGGACATCATCGGCGCGCATTTCATCCGCGACGTCGACAATGGCGAGACCGTGGTGATTTCCGAACAGGGCCTGCAAAGCCTGCGGCCCTTCCCGCCGCAACCGGCGCGTCCGTGCATTTTCGAATATATCTACTTCGCCCGGCCCGATTCCATCGTCCACGGACGTTCCGTCTATGACGTGCGCAAGGCCATGGGCGCACAATTGGCGAAAGAAGTTCCGCTCGACGCCGACGTGGTGGTGCCGGTGCCCGATTCCGGCGTGCCGGCGGCGATTGGCTACGCCAGCGCCTCGGGAATTCCGTTCGAACTGGGCATCATCCGCAATCACTATGTCGGCCGCACCTTCATCCAGCCGACCCAGAGCGTGCGCGAACTCGGCGTGCGGATGAAACATTCGGCCAATCGCGCCGTGGTCGAGGGCAAGCGGATCGTGCTGCTCGACGATTCCATCGTGCGCGGCACCACGTCGATGAAAATCGTCCAGATGATGCGCGACGCCGGCGCCCGCGAAGTGCATTTCCGCATTTCCTCGCCGCCGATCACCCATCCCGATTATTACGGCATCGACACGCCGCGCCGCGACAAATTGCTCGCCGCCACCCATAGTCTGGAAGAGATGCGGGATCTGATCGGCGCGGATTCGCTGGCATTCCTGTCGGTGGACGGCATTTATCGCGCCATGGGCTGCGACGGCCGCAATCCGCTGCGCCCGCAATTCACCGATCATTGTTTCACCGGCGATTACCCCACCACCCTGACCGACCTCAAGGGCGTCGATGTCCGGGCGCAATTGTCGCTGCTCGCCGAAACCGGCTGAAACAACAACAACAATCCCCCCGCTGGGACCGGAGAAATCATGTCGGAGCCTTTTCCGCACGGGCAAAAGAAACTCGCCGGGCGCATCGCCCTCGTCACCGGCGCCTCGCGCGGCATCGGTCGGGCCGTCGCTGTCGAGCTGGCGCGGCGCGGCGCCCATGTCATCGCGCTGGCGCGCACCCAGGGCGCGCTGGAGGCGCTCGACGACGACGTCCGCGCGCTCGGCTCCGAGGCGACGCTGGTTCCCTGCGACATCAAGGATTTCGACGGGCTCGACCGGCTCGGCGCCGTCATCCACCAGCGTTGGGGCAAGCTCGACATTCTGGTCGGCAACGCCGGGATTTTGGGACCGCTAACCCCGATCGCCCATTGCGATCCCGACAAGTGGGAACAGGTTTTCGCGGTCAACGTCACCGCCAATTACCGCCTGTTGCGCTCGCTCGATCCTTTGTTGCGCGCTTCCGACGCCGGCCGGGCGGTGTTCGTCTCGTCAGGCGCCGCGCAACGCGACGATTTCGCCGCCTTCTGGGGGCCCTATGCGGCGTCGAAAGCGGCGCTCGACGGCATCGTGCGCGCCTATGCCGCCGAGACCGCCAATATTTCGAGCGTCTGCGTGATGAGCGTCAACCCCGGTCCGCTGCGCACCCGGATGCGCGCCGCCGCCATGCCCGGCGAAGACCCGCTGACATTGCGCACGCCCGAGGAATTCGCGCCCAAACTCGCCGAACTCTGCGCGCCCGAATGGAGCGAGACCGGCAAGATCTACGATTTCCCCAAGGACCGGGTGCTGCATTTCCGGGGCGCGGCCTGAGGGGGATTTCCGCAACCCCGCCAACAGGACATTAGATTATATAGCGTCGCGGCCGCTTGACTTGAAGTTGCCCGGCGCAGCCACAGGATTCGGCGTTTTTCCTTCTTCGCCTGGTGCGAAACACCGCCCTCCGCTTTCGGAACAGGCCGGACAAAGGAGTTTCGGACGCCGCGCTGCAACTCTGCGGCGCCGAATTTGCTTGATGGGCCGTGGCAGGATCGCGCCCGCTGTTTTTCAAATGAACCTCCGCATTTGCGATTGCAGACCCGATCCTTCCGTCTAATATAGCGTCCAGTAACGCAATTACATGGCGACAGGGAGCGTTGGGCGCTCCAGATCCGCAAGTGAGGAAAACCATGAAGCCGAGCATTTTCGCCGTCGCCTGCGGGCTGTTTGCCGCCGCCCTCGCGCCTTCCGCCATGGCCGCCCAGACCCATGTCGCCGTCGCCGCCAATTTCACCGAGCCGGCCAAGGAAATCGCCGCGCTGTTCCAGAACAAGACCGGGCACGAAGCCATCCTGATCTTCGGCCCCTCCGGCGGCTTCTATGCCCAGATCACGCAAGGCGCGCCCTTCGAGGTGTTGCTCTCGGCCGACGAGGAGCGGCCGAGGCTGGCGGTCGAAAATGGCTTCGCCGTTCCCGAGAGCCGCTTCACCTACGCCATCGGCAAGCTGGTGCTGTGGAGCCGGGTTTTGGACGTGACCGATGGCCAGGCCGCGCTCGAGGCCGGCAATTTCAGCAAGATCTCGATCGCCAACCCCGCTTCCGCCCCCTATGGCGCGGCGGCGATCGAAACCTTGAAGGCGCTGGGCCTTTACGACGCCTTGCAGCCCAAACTCGTGCAAGGAAGCAGCATCGCCCAGGCCTTCCAGTTCGTCGACACCAAAAACGCCGAAATCGGTTTCGTCGCTCTGGCGCAGCTTTACGGCAATAGCGAGGGCGCGCGCTGGCTGGTTCCGGAAAAGCTGCACGCGTCGATCCGTCAGGACGCGGTCTTGCTCAAGAAAGGCGCCGACAACGAAGCCTCCAAAGCCTTCCTCGCCTTCCTCAAGGGGCCGGAAGCGCGCGGCGTCATCGAACGCTACGGCTATGGACTGGATATTTACGCGGCGCGCGAACCCGCCCCGGCGCGATGATCCGGGCCGGACGGGAGTAATGGCGATTGGACCAACTGCAACCGCTCTGGTCCCCCGTCCGGCTGACGCTGGAACTGGCGAGCGTCGCCACTTTGTGCCTGCTCGTCGTGGCGACGCCGCTGGCCTGGTGGCTGGCGCGCTCCAGGGCGAAATGGAAGGAAGTGGTGGCGACCATCGTCTCGCTGCCCATGGTGCTGCCGGCGACGGTGCTCGGCTTCTACATTCTGATTTTGCTCGGGCCTGACGGCCCCGGCGGTGCGCTCGCCAATCTCTGGGGCGCCCGCACTTTGGCCTTCACCTTTACCGGCCTCGTGATCGGCTCGGTCATTTCCGCCTTGCCGACGGTGGTGCAGCCGATCCGCAACGCCTTCGCGGCCATCGGCGACCGGCCGCTCGAAGCCGCCGCGACCCTTCGCGCTTCGCCCTGGCAGGCGTTCTGGCGGGTCGCGCTGCCGCTCGCCAGTCCCGGCCTTTTGTCCGGCGCAGTGCTCGGCTTTTCCCACACGGTCGGCAATTTCGGCGTGGTGCTGATGATCGGCGGCAATATCCCCGGCCGCACCCGCGTCATGTCCACCGCCATTTTCGATTATGTCGAATCCATGCAATGGCGCGAGGCCAATATTCTGGCCGGCGGCATGGTGGTTTTCGCCTTCTGCGTGATCCTGTCGATGATCCTGATCCAGAAGCGGTTCGAGGGGTCCGGCCTGTGACGGCGCATGGAATCCGCGCGGAATTTCGCTCCGTGCTCGGCGATTTCACCCTCGACGCCGCCTTTGAAGCCCCCGCCGCCGGCGTGACCGCGCTGTTTGGCCCTTCCGGCTGCGGCAAGACCACGATTCTGCGCTGCATCGCCGGACTGCTGCGCATCGAGGACGGATTTTGCGACATCGACGGCGATATCTGGCAGGACCACAAGGGCCGTTTCGTCCCGACCTTCCGCCGCCCGCTGGGCTATGTCTTTCAGGAAGCCAGCCTGTTTCCGCATCTCTCCGTGCGCAGCAACCTGCTGTTCGGCGCGCCGCGCGAAAAACCCAAAGACCGCGCCGAGATCGATTTCGACGAGGTGATCGACCTGCTCGGAATCCGGCCCTTGCTCGACCGTTCGCCAAAAAACCTGTCGGGCGGCGAACGCCAGCGCGTCGGCATCGGCCGCGCCCTGCTGACGCAGCCGAAAGTGCTGCTGATGGACGAGCCGCTGTCGGCGCTCGACCGCAAGACCAAGAGCGAGATTTTGCCCTTCGTCGAAAAGCTGCGCGACCATTTCTCGCTGCCGATCTTCTACATCACCCATGACCTGACCGAGGTCGAACGGCTGGCGGACCAGGTCGTGCTGATCGAGCAAGGCCATGTCCTCGCCTCCGGCCCGCTGGCAAAATTGCAGAGCGATCCATCGCTGCCGCTGGCGATGGCGCGCGAGGCGGCGGTGATTCTCGACGGCGTGATCGAAGCCCATGATTCCGCCTATGGTCTGGTCACGGTCGCCGTCAACGGCGGCCGCTTCATCGCCCCCGCCGAACCGGCGCCGCCCGGCGAACGCCGCCGCGTCCGCATCCTTGCCGCCGACGTCAGTCTGGCCCGCGAAAACCTCGGCCCCAGCTCCATGCTCAATTCCGAACCGGCGCGCATCGTTTCGGCGAAAATCATCGACGGCAATGAAATGCTGGTGGTGCTGGCGCTCGGCGCCGAGGGACAGGGCGGACGCCTGCTGTCGCGCGTGACGCGAAAATCCTGGGACGATCTGGCCTTAAGCGAAGGGCTCGCCGTCTTCGCCCGGGTCAAAGGCGTGGCGCTACGCCCGGGGCGTGGCGATTTCGCGAGTTAAGAACCCGCGATGATCGAGCCTTCCGCCTCCGGCGAACTGGCCACGCGCCATTGCGAAGACCTCTGGCGCCGACCGATTCATTGTGACCGTGTGGTGACACCGACCAATACGTTGAGTATCTTTATAGACAAATAGCACTGATTTCACGGATAAGCAACCTGGGGCTGGCCCTGAACGCGCCTGTGCGCAGCAGACCCGACGGCGCCGCCCGGAAAGCGCGAAAAAAAGGAAACAAGAGATGCGCATACCCTGGTTGAGCGTTGGCGGGATCGCCGCCGCCATTTTCGCGATCGGACTGATCGCGGTGAAGAACGTCAACGGCTACACGCCGCATCACCTGCTCAACGTCTCCTACGATCCGACGCGCGAGCTCTATCAGAAGATCAACCCGGCCTTCGCCGCGCGTTACGAAAAGCAGACCGGCGAGCAGGTCGCGATCCGCCAGTCGCATGGCGGCTCGTCCTACCAGGCCCGCCAGGTTGCGACCGGCGCTCTCAATGCCGACGTGGTGACGCTGGGCCTGCCTTCCGATGTCGAAGGCCTGGCGAAGCGCGGAATCGTCGCCGCCGACTGGAAATCGCGTCTGCCCAACAATGCGCGGCCCTATTATTCGACCGTAGTCTTCGTCGTGCGCAAGGGCAATCCGCTCAACATCCGGGATTGGCCGGACCTCGTGCGCGGCAATATCGAGGTCATCACGCCCGATCCCAAGACCTCGGGCAACGGCAAGCTGACCCTTCTCGCCGCCTGGGGTTCGGTGATTTCGCGCGGCGGAAGCGAGGCGGAAGCGCGCGATTTCATCAAGGCCCTGCTCGATCATGCGCCGTTTCTTGTTCCTGCCGCCCGCGTGGCGGGCGTCGCCTTCTCGGTCGAGAAGAAAGGCGACGTCAGCGTCGCCTGGGAGAACGAAGCCCTGCGCGAAGTCGCCGAGACCAAGGGCGCCGTCGAGATCGTCTATCCGCCATTGAGCATATTGGCCGAGCCCGTCGTCGCCTGGGTCGACGCCAATGTGGCGAAAAACCACAGCGAAAAACTGTCGAAGGCCTATCTCGAATATCTGTTCACCGACGAGGCGCAGAACATCATCGCCCGCGAGGGCTACCGGCCATTCAATGCGGCCATAGCCGAGAAATATGTCGAGCGCCTGCCGCGGCTGAACCTTTTCCCGATCACCCTCATCGCCAGGGACTGGTCGGACGCAAACCAGAAATTCTTCGCCGAAAACGGCGTGGTCGATGCGATCTATACCGCCAAGCCCCGCGCCGTGGATTGAGCGCCTTCCGCCGCCAATGCAATTTCGAGGATATTCCACATGACCGACGGCGTCCTGAAATCGACCACTTTCGCAACCTCCTGGCTGCCCCGGCTTTCAGGCGACAATCTGCGCAAGGACCTCATCGCCGGGGTGACCGTCGCGGCGATCTCCCTGCCGCAGAGCATGGCCTATGCGCTGGTTGCCGGCGTCGATCCGCGTTTCGGCCTTTATACGGCGATCGTCTTCACCGCCGTCGCCGGGCTGTTCGGCTCGTCGCGCCATCTGGTGAACGGCCCGACCGGCGCCGTCTCGCTCGTCACTTTCAGCGCCCTCGCCTTCATCGACCCCGACGCCAGGCTCGACGCCTATGAGGCCATGTTCCTGCTGACGGCGATGATCGGCGTGGTGCAGATCGTCATCGGCGCGACCAGACTGGGCGACGTCACGCGCTACATCTCGGAATCGGTCGTCACCGGATTCATCGCCGGCGCGGGTTTCCTCACCGTGCTTGGCCAGATCGCCAATGCGCTGGGCGTCAAGGCGCAGGGCACCGGCCACCAGCCGGTGCTGGAGCGGCTCTATCTGACGCTGACACAGCCCGGGCCCTATAATTACAAGGCGGTCACGATCACCCTCGCGGCCGTCGCCATCGCCATTTTCGGCCGCCGCCTGCTGCGCGCCTTCAAGCTGCCGCAGGTGGAAATGCTGGTGGCGGTGATCGGCCTGTCCGCGCTCGCCTATTGGCTCGGCTGGTCGGACGCCGCGCCGGGGATCAAGCCGGCGATCCCGCTGATCGAGGCGGTGCCGGCGGCGCTGCCGACGCCACATGTGCCGCAGGTCAATCCGGAATGGCTCGCTCCCCTGTCCACCTCCGCCATGTCCATCGGCATTCTCGGCCTTTTGGAGGCGCTCGCCATCGCCAAGGCGGTCGCGCATAAATCCCGCCAGCAACTCGATTACAACCGCCAATGCCTTGCCGAGGGCATCGGCAATCTGGTCGGCGGCTTCTTCCGCTGCATGCCCGGCGCCGGCTCGCTGTCGCGCACCGCGATCAATTATCAGGTCGGCGCCGTATCGCGCTTCTCCAGCATCGTCACGGCGCTCGCGGTCGGCGTCACCGTCCTGCTGCTCGGCCCTTACGCCGCCTATATACCGAAATCCGTGCTTGCCGGCCTGCTGATCGTCGCCTCCTCGCGCCTGATCGACATTCCGCGCATCCGCTATACCGCGACCGCTTCGATCGCCGACACGTTTCTGCTGATCGGCACGGCGCTTTCGGCGGTTTTCATCGGTGTGGAATATGCGATTCTGATCGGCTCGACCGCCTCGATCGTCTGGTATCTGCTGCACGCCTCGCGTCTGAAGACCCAGGAACTGGTGGTCTCGCCGGAAAAAGTGGTGCGCGCCCGCATCGCTTCGGACGCCGATCCGACCGATGTGCGGATCTATGATTTCGAAGGCGACCTGTTCTTCGGCTCGGCGCCCGAACTTCACGCCTTCCTCGAAAAGGCGAAGAACGAGGCTTCGAAGGACGGCGTCAGGGCGCTCGTGTTGCGGTTGAAGCGCGTGCGCAATCCCGACGCCGTCGCGCTCGAAGTGCTGGACCGCTTTCTGGACGAAGCGAAAAAGGCGGGCCTCGTCATCTTCCTCGCGGGCGTCAGGCCGGAACTTCATACGGCCCTGGAGCGCATGGGCGTGGCGCAAAGGCTCGGCGAGGAGTTCATTTTCCCGGAAGAGGAGACGGATTATTCGGCGACGCTCAACGCCATTCGCGCCGCCTATGGCAGCATAGCCGGCGAGCAGCCGCGTGAGAGCCAGACGCCGAGCTATTATATGATCTGAATTGCCGCCAAGAGTCTTCAGCGATCTGGTCGAATCGCAAAAGACACTGGCTGCGCTGATTCGCGCGGTGCTTGCTGGAACTCGCGTTGGGGTTGCATTGAAATGCGACCCCCGCTTCATGTACAAAATAGGTGAAAAAATGCGCAATTTTATGGTTAAAATGCGCAAAACCGCTGCGATTGCCGCTCCTTTTCGTTTGGTTCTTGAGGTTTTTGACGACCACAACCGCGACGTTGTGTTTATCGGCGGCGCGTTTGCGCTCTCGCAAACGCAGAGGGCGCGCGTCGAAAAATCAATTCATTTCAGGGAGAAAGTCGCCACGCTGCGGACCCGCGCGCCGGTTTCGTTTCACGTGAAACAAAACAAGAACAAACTCGTCCCGGAAAAACCCGGCTTTCCCCGCCATTTTCACTTTCACTTTTTGAAATTGCCCGAATTCGCGAAGCCTACCGCTTCCGCTTGCGGCCCGCATAGGGGTTTTCGCCCTGTTTCATGGTGATGCGGATCGGCGTGCCATGCAGCGCAAAGGTCTCGCGCAGGCCATTGGCGAGAAAGCGCTGGTAGCTTTCCGCCAGTTCGTCGAGCTGGTTGCCGAACAGCACGAAATGCGGCGGTCGCGCCTTGGGCTGGGTCATGTAGCGGATCTTGATGCGCCGCCCCGCGACGGCGGGCGGCGGCTGGTGGTCGAGCACCGCCTCCAGCCAGCGGTTGAGTTTCGCCGTGGAAATGCGGCGGTTCCAGACTTCATGGACGCGAAGCACCGCCGCCATCAGCTCGTCGAGCCCCTGCCCCGTCGCGCCGGAAACCGGAACCACCGGCACGCCGCGCACCTGCGGCAACAGCCGCGCCGCCTCCTCGCGCAATTCGATCAGCTTTGGGCCCTTGTCCGCGATCAGGTCCCATTTATTGACGCCGATCACCAGCGCCCGGCCCTCGCGCGCCGCAAGATCGGTGATGGTCAGGTCCTGTTTCTCGAACGGAATCGTCGCGTCGAGCAGAACCACCACCACTTCGGCGAAACGCACGGCGCGCAGGGCGTCGGCGACCGCGAGCTTTTCGAGCTTTTCCTGCACATTGGCGCGCCGGCGCATGCCCGCCGTGTCGAAAATCTTCATCCCGCGCTCGACGTCGCCCTTGCGCCAGACGAAATCGACGCCGATGGAATCGCGGGTGATGCCGGCCTCTGGCCCCACCAGCAGCCTCTCCTCGCCGAGCAGCCGGTTGATCAGGGTCGATTTGCCGGCGTTGGGCCGCCCGACGATGGCGATGCGCAACGGCTTGGTCAGATCGAGTTCGCTGCCGTCCTCGTCGTCGGCGAGCACCAGCCTTTCGGCCCTTTCCTCGTCCTCGCCGGTCAGCGCCGTGGCTTCGGGCAGGGCTTCGAGCAGCGAGGCGTAAAGCTCGGCGAACCCGTCGCCATGTTCGGCGGAAAGCGCGATGGGATCGCCGAGGCCGAGCGAAAACGCGTCATAGGCGCCCGATTCCCCGGCCCGGCCCTCCGCCTTGTTGGCGATCAGCATCAAGGGTTTTCCCGCGCGCCTGACCAGCGCCGCGAAATGGCGGTCTTCCGGCGTCACCCCGACGCGCGCGTCCATCAGGAAAAAGATCGCGTCGGCCTCCCCGATGGCGCTTTCGGTCTGGGCGCGCATCCGGCCGGTGAGGGAATCCGCGGCGCTCTCCTCCAGCCCCGCCGTGTCGATGACGGTGAAGCTGAGGTCGCCGAGCCTCGCCTCGCCGGAGCGCCGGTCGCGCGTCACCCCCGGCTGGTCATCGACCAAGGCCAGCTTCTTGCCGACCAGCCGGTTGAACAAAGTGGATTTGCCGACATTGGGGCGCCCGATAATGGCGACTGTGAAAGTCATTTGGTCCTTATTTCTGGGCCGGCTCGGCGGCGGCCGGAGCGGCGAATTTGCCGCCGCCGCGCACCACCGACAAAAGGGCCTGCACGCGCTGGCGCAGATTGGCCGGGGCGTTCGGGTCAACCACAAGCTGGTCGAAATATTTGCCCGCGCTCTCGTAATCGCCGCGTTTCAATGCCGCCAGCCCGAGAAATTCGCGCGCGGAATGGCGGAACGGGCCGTTGAGCAAGGCGGTGAAACGCTGCTCCAGCTCGGTCTTGTCGGCCTCGTCCACACGCAGCAGCCCCGCGCGAAGCCGCGCCAGATCGACGAGCAGGGGATCGAGCCCCGGCTCGGCGGCGATGAGGTCGAACGCCTTGACGCCCGCCGCGCGGTCGGTGAGGCCCGTCTCCCCGGCGGCGCGCAGCCGCGACAGGATGCGATAGCCCTGCGGCGCGGTACGCGCCAACTCGTCAAACGCGCGCGCGGCGGCCTCCGGCTTCTTCTGGCTGGCCAGCGTCTCGGCGGCCTCGTAAAGCGCCCCGGCGGCTTCCGCCTCTGTCTGTTTCTGATGGCGCAGATAGGCGAAGATCGCCGTTCCGACGACAACGGCCACGGCCAGACCGTAGACGGCGATGGAATATTTTTCCCAGAACTCGGCCAGCCGGTCGCGTTGGACGTCTTCATCGACTTCGCGGAAAATATCGGACATGCGCTTCCCTTGAGCGAAATTTGGAACTGCGGGTTAGCACGACGCGGGGCCGAATGCGAGCTTTGCGCTGGCTTTTTGCGGCGTCGGCGCCTTAGGTAGCGCGATGAATCAGAAAACCTTCCCTCCCCGCCCCGTCCATGTGATCGGCGGCGGCCTCGCCGGTTCCGAAGCCGCCTGGCAGATCGCCCGCGCCGGCGTGCCCGTCGTGCTCCACGAAATGCGCCCCGGACGCGCCACCGAGGCGCATCGCACGGATTTTCTCGCGGAACTGGTCTGTTCCAATTCCTTCCGCTCCGACGACGCTTTGGGCAATGCGGTCGGCGTGCTGCATCGAGAAATGCGGGCGATGGAATCGCTGATCCTGCGCTGCGCCGACGCCCATCAAGTACCGGCGGGCGGCGCTCTGGCGGTCGACCGCGACGGTTTCGCGCAAAGCGTGACGGCGGCGCTCGAAGCCGAACCGCTGATCGAAATTCGTCGCGAAGAGGTTGCGGGCCTGCCGCCTGAAGACTGGGACAATGTCATCGTCGCCAGCGGGCCCTTGACCTCGCCGGCTCTGGCGCAGGCGATAGGCGCGCTGACCGGCGAGGCGGAACTGGCCTTTTTCGACGCCATCGCACCGATTGTGCACGCCGAGTCCATCGACATGGACAAGGCCTGGCTCCAGTCGCGCTACGACAAGGCGGGACCGGGCGGCACGGGCGCCGATTACATCAACTGCCCGCTCGACCGCGCAACCTATGACGCCTTCATCGACGCCCTGATTGCCGGCCCGAAGACGCAATTCAAGGATTTCGAGAAGACGCCCTATTTCGACGGCTGCCTGCCGATCGAAGTCATGGCCGAGCGCGGCCGCGAGACCCTGCGCCATGGGCCGATGAAGCCGGTCGGCCTGACCAATCCGCACGACCCGATGGTAAAACCCTGCGCCATCGTGCAATTGCGGCAGGATAACGCGCTGGGTACGCTCTACAATATGGTCGGGTTCCAGACCAAGCTGCTCTATGGCGCGCAGGCGGAAGTTTTTCGAATGATTCCGGGACTGGAGCGCGCCGAATTCGCCCGGCTCGGCGGATTGCACCGCAATACGTTTCTCAACTCGCCCAAAGTGCTCGACGCCTCGCTGCGGCTGCGGGCGCAAAACCGGCTGCGCTTCGCCGGCCAGATCACCGGCTGCGAAGGCTATGTCGAAAGCGCCGCCGTCGGTCTGATCGCCGGGCGCATGGCGGCCTTCGATCGGCTCGGGCTTGGCACGGTCCCGCCGCCCCAGACCACCGCCATCGGCGCCCTGCTCAACCACATCACCGGCGGCCATATCGAAAGCATCGACGCCGGACCGCGCTCGTTCCAGCCGATGAACGTCAATTTCGGCCTGTTCCCGCCGATGGAATTTTCGCCCAAATCGCCGGACGGCAAGCGCCTGCGCGGGCCGGAAAAGGCGCTGGCGAAAAAGCGGGCCCTGTCGGAGCGCGCGGAGGGCGACATGGCTGCGTGGTTGATGGCGACAGCGCTGTAACCGCGCATCGTGAGGCTATCCTCCGCGCTGATCCTTTGTCTTCGCAGGTTCACGCGGGCGCCATAAGCTTTCACCATTGGAGGCCCGCCATGGACCAGAACACCAGCGAACTCGACCGTTTGCAGGGCGAATACAAAGCGGCGGTGGAGCAATGGATCGCCGCGATCAGACAGGAGGAAGACCTCGCCTCGACTCCCCACGATGTCGCCGAAGTCGACAAATGGGAACAGGCGGCGTTTGACGAGGACGACATCCGCAACAAGGTCAAGGCGGCCAAGAAGGCCTATGAAGACGCCCTGCGCGAAAAATTCTACGGTTTCTAGATTTTTCCCCGCCACAAGGCCCATTGGCGGCGCCATTGCGCGACCTCGACCAGCGTCTTGAAGGGTTCGTAATCCTTGCGCTCCATCTCGCATAGATAAAGCTCAGGCAGGCTGAGCGCACGGTAAGCGAGGCGCTCTGCCTCGGGCAGGTAAGCGACGACTTTGCGCGCCGACGCCAGATGGTCGCGGGCCAAAGCCCGCATTTCCGCCAGAGCCGCCCTCAAGGCCGGGCTGTCCTCGCGACCGAACAGGTTTTGCGGCTCAAGCCCATGGCGCGCCAGCACATCGCGCGGGACATAACATTGCCGGTTTGCGACATGCCACGGAAAAGCCCTTAGCAGCCCGGTGAACGCATAGGCGCAACCGGCGCGTCCGGCGGCCTCGGCGCTGTCCCTTCCCCCCGTCCCGCCGAGGATCAAGCCGGCCAACAGAAACAGCGACGAACAGGTTTCGCCGCAATAGGCTTCGAGAAAGTGCAGGTCCGGCGCCGGGTCGTCGTAAAGATCGAAACGCCGCGCCTCCAACAGATCGCAAAGAGGTTGGCGCGGCAGGTTTTTCGCTGCGATCGTAGCCAGCAGCGCGTCCGCAACCGGGTGGGCGCGCGGATCGCCCCGGGCTTCGCCGCCCGGCCCCTCGTTCAGCGCGTCGAGCCACCATTGCAGCCGCATTTCGCCAAGGATCGGCTGCGAAACATGGCCGCGAATCCGCGAGACTTCGGCGTTGAACGCATAGAGCGCGAACAGCTGCGGCCGCGCCGCATCGGGCGCGAACAGGCAGGCCAGCCAGCGGTCGCGGTCGTTTTCGCGCAAGGCCGCGTCGCAATGAGCGTAATGTTCGGCGAGCCGATCCAAGAAAAATCCTTCCGTCAGACCCTCAGCCTCATGCCGTCATAGGCCGGTTCGACGCCTTCCGGCAGCGTGCGGCGCAAGGTCTCGTAGTCGAGATCGGTATGAAGATTGGTCAGGACGGCGCGCTTCGGGCGGAAATGCGCGATCAGTTCCAGCGTTTCCCCGAGCGACAAATGGCTCGGATGCGAGCGGTAGCGCAAGGCGTCGACAATCCACAGGTCGAGGTTTTCGAGAAAGGCTAAACTCTCGTCCGGCACATATTTGACATCCGGCGTATAGGCGCAGTCGCCGAAGCGGAAGCCCAGCGCGTCGATGTCGCCGTGGTTGAGACGGAAGGGCAGGGTTTTCAATTCGCCGCCGGGCCCCGATGGCGCGAAGGGAACGCCGGGCGTCAGCCGATGCGGAACATAAAGCGGAGGATAATTGCTGCCCGGCGGGGTCTCGAAACAATAATTGAAACGTGCGCCAATCTTTTCCCAGGTCGGACCGTCGAGATAGCAGTCGATCAGGCGATGCATCACCATGGTCAGCGGCCGCAAGTCGTCGATCCCATGGCAATGATCGGCATGGGCATGGGTCAACAGCAGCGCGTCGAGCCTGTGGATGTCCTGGGCGATCAACTGCTCGCGTAAATCGGCGCCCGCGTCTACCAGCAGCCGGGTCGGTTCAAGTCCGCCCTGCTCGACCATGATGGCGCAGCGGCGGCGACGGTTGCGCGGATTGGCCGGGTCGCATTGACCCCAGCCCTGGGCGACGCGCGGAACCCCGCCCGACGATCCACAGCCGAGAATGACGATCTCGATGCTCATGCTTTGTACGAAGCCATTTTATCGAACAGGCGCAAAGCATTGACAGATGTTTCCTCGGCGAAGGCGTCGAGTTCGATTCCCTTGACCCTGGCCAGCAGCTTCGCGGTCTCGGCGACAAAGGCAGGCTCGTTGGTCTTGCCGCGATGCGGCGCCGGCGCGAGGAAAGGCGCATCGGTCTCGACCAGCAACCGCTCCAGCGGCACGATTTCGGCAATATCGCGCAGGTTTTGCGAATTCTTGAAGGTGACGACGCCGGAAAACGAAATGTAACACCCGAGCGCCAGCGCCGCCGCCGCCAGTTCGCGGCTGGAGGTAAAGCAGTGCAGCAGCGCCTTGAATTCGCCCCTGGCCATTTCCTCGGTCAGTATCTCCGCCATGTCGGCGTCGGCGTCGCGGCTATGGATGACCAGAGGCAGCCCGGTTTTTCGCGCGGCGGCGATGTGTGTGCGAAAAACCCGGCGCGCGAGATCGCGCGGCGCCCGGTCGTAATGATAGTCGAGACCCGTCTCGCCAATGGCGACGCATTTGGGATGCCGCGCCAGTTCCGCCAGTTCATCGGCGGAAAACTCCCGCTCCTTATGGGCGTGATTGGGATGGGCGCCGACCGAGCAGAAAATTTCCGGAGCGCTCTCGGCGATGGCGGCGACGCCCGGGAATTTTTCGACCTCGGTGCAAATGGTGATCATCCGCTCCACACCCACCGAACCGGCGCGAGCCAGCACGCCGGCGCGGTCGGCGGCGAGTTCGGGAAAATCGAGATGGCAATGGGTATCGATGAGCCTCATGGCGCCATCTCCTTGCCCAAAGGCTCATCCGGTTCGACATAGCGCGGGAAGATCGCTGAGGGGGCCGGCAGGCCGACGCCGGCAAAAAGCCGATGTTCCGGCGTCGCATAGGCGAAATCGCGCTCGTCGGCGCGCACGGACAGCAGGTCAAGCAATTTGCTCGCCGCCTCAGGGATGAAGGGTTGGCAAAGGATGCCGACGACCCGCAAGGTCTCGACGGTTGCAAACAGGACGCTGTCGCGGCGCGCCGGATCGTTCTTGCCCAGTTTCCAGGGCTCCTGTCCGGCGAAATAGCGGTTGGCCTCGGCGACCACCGACCAGATTTCGCCAAGCGCGCCGTGGGGCATATAGCGGTTCATTTCCGCGCGCACCGCCTGCACGGCGTCATAGGCCTTGGTTAGCAGGGCGACGTCGGCGTCTAAAACGTCGCCCTGTTCGGGGATAACGCCGCCGCAATTCCTGGCGATCATCGACAACGACCGCTGCGCCAGATTGCCAAGGTCATTGGCGAGATCGGCGTTGATGCGCGCAACGATGGCCTCGTGCGAATAATTGCCATCCTGCCCGAATGGCACCTCGCGCAGGAAGAAATAGCGCAGGGCATCGACGCCATAACGATCGGCGAGCGCGAAGGGATCGACGACATTGCCGACCGATTTCGACATTTTCTCGCCGCGACTGAACAGGAAGCCGTGGACGACGACGTGTTTCGGCAGAGAGACGCCCGCCGACAACAGGAAAGCCGGCCAGTAGATGGCGTGGAAGCGGGTAATGTCCTTGCCGATCACATGGGCGTCGGCGGGCCAGAATCGCGATCTTGCTCCAGGAACGGGAAAGCCGGTCCCGGTCAGGTAATTGGTCAGGGCGTCAACCCAGACATACATGACATGGCGCGGATCGTCCGGGACCTCTATGCCCCAATTGAAAGTGGTGCGGCTGACCGACAGATCGTTGAGTCCGCGCTTGACGAAGGCGACGATCTCGTTGCGGTATTTTTCCGGCGTGACAAAATCGGGATTGGCCTCGTAATGGGCGAGCAGGCGGTCCCGATAGGCCGAAAGCCTGAAGAAATAACTCTCCTCCTCGACCCACTCGACCGGCGTTCCGCTCGGCGCGATCCTGGCCCCGTCGGGACCGGAAGTGAGTTCGGCCTCGTCGTAATAGGCCTCATCGCGCACCGAATACCAGCCGGAGTATTTGGAGAGATAAATATCGCCATTGGCCGCCATGCGTCGCCAGATTTCCTGCGTCGCCAATTTGTGGCGTCCTTGGGTAGTGCGCACGATATCGTCCGCGACGGCGTTGAGCTTTTCGCCCATGGCAAGAAATTGCGCCGCCGTGCGATCGGCAAGCGCCTGCGGCGTCAGATTTTCACGCGCCGCCGCCTGCTGCATCTTGAGCCCATGCTCGTCCATTCCCGTGACGAACAAAACGTCGCGCCCGTCAAGCCGATTGAACCGAGCTAAAGCGTCCGTGGCGATGCGTTCATAGGCATGTCCAATATGCGGCGCGCCATTGGCGTAGGGGATGGCGGTGGTAATGTAATAGGGGAGCTTTTCAGGCATGAAAGCGGCGGTCTCGAATTTTTCCGGAAGCGTCCGCGCAAACTAGAGAAAGCGCGCTCCAAGGGAAAGACATTTCCGCATTTGGTAGCCGAGGGCGAGCCGGCGAGAATTTCAGAACCAAAAAAATTATACCCAATCTCGAACCTGCGATAAAATCGTATGGTCATCCGCTGGAGCGCTCCTTGATCGAGGCCAGAAGATTCTCGCCAAGCCGGCCCGAACCCGCCCGGGAGGATAATGCTCACCTTACAAAGCGTTGGCTCTGGCTGATGGGCGTCCTGCCGCCCGCGCTGCCCCTGCTCGCCTTCGTGCTGGTCCGGGCGACCGCCCAGCCGCTGTTTTGGTGGTTTGGCCTGATTTTCGTCTATGGCGTGGTCGCGGCCCTCGATCTGGTTATCGGCGTCGACCGGTCGGGCTGCTCGATCGCAAGTGCCGGGGCTGTAGAAAACGATTCCTATTATCGCATGCTGGCCTGCGCGGTGATGCCGATCCAATATGCGTCGCTGATCTGGAGCGCCTGGATGCTGGTTCATGGCGGCCTCGGCCTTGTCGATTCATTCGGTCTCGCGGTCACGCTCGGAATATCAAATGGCATCGCCATCGCCAACGCCCATGAACTTGGCCATAAACCAACTTTCCCCGAAATCTGGCTGGCGAAAATCGTGCTGGCGCCGACATTTTTTGGCCATTTCACCGTCGAACACAACGGCGGCCATCACGTCTGGGCGGCGACGCCGGAAGATTTTTCCTCGGCGCGCATGGGCGAAAGCTTTTACACTTTTTACCCGCGCACCCTGTTTGGCGGCGTCAGCGCCGCGTGGCGGCTTGAAACGCAGCGGCTGGCGCAGCGCGGCAGATCGCCATGGAGTTGGCGCAACGATACGCTCAACGCCTGGGCGCTCAGTTTCGTGCTTTTCGCCGGCCTCGTCGCCTGGCTCGGCTGGAGCGCGCTGCCGTGGCTGCTGCTACAAGCCTTCATCGGCCTGACCATGCTGGAAATGATCAACTACCTGCAGCATTACGGATTGTTGCGCGAAAAGCGCGCCGACGGCCGCTACCAGCCCTGCGAACCGCGCCATTCCTGGAATTCCAGCCATCTGGCGACCAATATCCTGCTCTATCGGCTGCCGCGCCATTCGGATCATCACGCTTTTCCGATGCGCCGCTACGCCGCGCTGCGCCATTGCGAAGAGGCGCCGCAATTGCCGACCGGCTATGCCGGAATGAGCCTCATCGTGCTGCTGCCCTGGCTGTGGCGGCGCATGGTCGATCCGGCGCTGGTGGCTTTTGTCGGCGGCGATTTTTCAAAGATCAACGTCGAGCCGTCGCAGCGCGAAAATATTCTGGCGAGATGGGGCGAAAATGCTTCCGACGGGCGTCAAAGCCTTTGACATGCGTCAATGAGCAATTTTGGCGACCAAATTAAACAGGCCTGTTGCCAATAGCGGGATGACGCCATGCTGAATTACGACGCCTTTCGCGCCTCCGCCACCCAGACCGATCCTTTTCCCTATTCCGTGACGCCGGGCCTGCTTTCGCCGCAGGCCGTCGCCGACGCGATCCGGGATTATCCGAAGATCGACATGGGCGGTCTGTTCCTGCCCGAAATGGCCTCGTACGGCCCGAGTTTCGACAGTCTCCTCAAGGAATTGGAGGGACCGGAGGTGCGGAACATCATTGGCGAAAAGCTCGGCATCGACCTGACCGGGCGCCCCACCATGGTCACCTTGCGCTGCAACTGCCAAGCCAAGGACGGACGCATCCACGCCGATTCCAAATTCAAGGTGGCGACCCTGCTGCTCTATCTCAATGACGACTGGGCCGATACGCAGGGTGGCAAGTTGCGGGTGTTGCGCTCGGGAACGGACCTCGAGGATTATGCCGCCGAAGTGGCGCCGCAGGGCGGGCTCGCGGTCTGTTTCCGTGTCCAGCCCAATTCCTGGCATGGCCACAAGCCTTTCGTCGGGCCGCGCCGCTACGTGATGCTGAATTATTGCACCGACGTCGAAGCGCGCGACCGCGAAGTCGCCCGCCATCGCTGGTCGAACCGGGTGAAAAAATTCAAGCGCCTGTTCGGCATCGGCCATATCGCGCAAAAGGCGGCGTAAGACGGGCGGTTTGACCCAGGCGAGCGGCGCGCCGAAAGCTGATGGGCGAGCGCGTCGCCTGCCAAACCCAATCGCGCGGCGGCAGGAAGCCTAAATCACTTGTTCGCGTCGAACAACTTGTTGAGCAAATAACGCTTCGGATAGGGGCCGGGTCCGTCTTCATCGGCTTCCGCCGCTTCGCCCGCTGCAACCTGTCCGTTGCCTCCTGAGGCTTGACCATTGGCGGACCCCGCGGTTTGTCCATTGCCTCCGGCGTGTTGGCTGCTTTGCGGATTCAGCATTTTGTTGAGCAGGAATTGTTGTGGCGCCGGCTGGCCAAAAAGCATGTCGCCATCCGCCCGCACCGGCGCCGTGGACAATACCGCCGCCAGCAGCCCGCTCGCGAAAACAGAGGCAGACTTGCGTTTTACGACCAAATCCATCGTCAATCTCCAAAAACCTCTTGCCGGAGCCCCGGCGGAGCGCCTCTCCGATCCACGACTTGTCCGCGACGACGACTCTTGCGCGCCTTTCAAGAATTCAGCGGCCGCAGTTCGCCGTAATCTCATATAGCAGAAGAAGGACGCCGGCAAAGGGGCCCATTAACTCGAGGTCAAGCGCCGGATCGTCACTCCCGCAGCAGAAGGCAGGCATCGCCATAGGAATAGAAGCGATAGCGCTTCTCGATCGCATGGGCATAGGCCGCCTTCATGCTTTCCATCCCCGAAAACGCGCAGACCAGCATGAAAAGGGTCGAGCGCGGCAAGTGGAAATTGGTCATCAGCACGTCGACCGTGCGGAACCGGTAGCCTGGGGTAATAAATATGGCGGTGTCGCCTGCAAAGGGCCGAATCCGTCCATCGGCATCGGCGGCGCTCTCGAGGATGCGCAGACTCGTCGTTCCAACGGCGACGATCCGCCCGCCCGCCGCCCGCGCCACATTGATCCGCGCCGCCGTAGCCGCGTCGATTTCGCCCCATTCGCTGTGCATGACATGATCGGCGGTATCATCCGCCTTGACCGGCAAGAACGTGCCGGCGCCGACCAGCAACGTCACTTTTTCGATTGAAGCGCCGGCAAGCCACGCCGCCGCGACGAGTTTTTCGGTGAAATGAAGCCCGGCGGTCGGCGCCGCCACCGCGCCAGATTTTTCCGCGAACAGAGTCTGGTAATCTCTAATGTCGCGCGCGTCGTCCGAACGCCGGGCGGCGATATAGGGTGGCAGGGGCATGTGGCCATGAATATCGATCGCCTCGTCGAGGGCCGCGCCGCTCAGATTGAAGGCGAACAGGAATTCGCCGTCGTTTTTCTCGACGGCCTTGGCCCAAAGCGCACCCATTTGACAGGCGGCGCTCTCCCTCGGGCCGCCGAAAAACACCGTCTCGCCAACTTTGAGCTTTTTGGCTGGCCGCACGAAAGCCCGCCAATGCGAATCGCCCTCGCGCTTGTGAAGGGTCGCGTCAATGCGCGCACGCATCCCGCCACGTTCCCGCCAGCCAAATAATTGCGCCGGAATCACGCGCGCGTCATTGACCACCAGCACGTCGCCCGACCGCAGGAAATCCGGCAGGTCACCGACGAGTGCGTCCCTCAGGCCCTGAGGCGCGACGACGAGAAGCCGCGCCGCTTCGCGCGGATCGCTTGGCCGCAGCGCGATGCGCTCCTCCGGCAGCTCAAAATCGAACAGATCGACACGCAATTTTGAAACCGCCAGACCATGATGGCCGCCAATGATTTGGCAGACAAACCCACACGGACGCCCCGTTACCGCGACGCCGCAACGAAAACAAATAAAAACCCCGCCTCGCCAGCAGGGTTTTATTGCGCGATGTGCTTCGAGGGTTCGGAAAAATCAGCGCGAGGCATAGACCGGCGCGGCGACCGGGCCGAGCGCCACCCAGACATTGGGATCTTCCTGGCTCTGGCGCTTCACCAGGCGATAGCTGATGCGGGTGATCGGCTTTACCTCATCGGTCAGATTGTCAAGGATGAATTCGCCGGCGTTGGTCTTGACGGTCAGAATGGCGTGGCCTTCGTTCTGCTGGTCGCGGACCACCGTAATCAACAGCGCCTGACGCGGAAACCCCCTTTCGATCAGCATCTTGCGTTTCAATAGCGCGAAATCCTCGCAATCGCCCTTGCCGTCCATCGGATAGTCCCAGCGATCGACCACGCCCCAATGGTCCATGTCCGACACGGCTTCGATGCTGCGATTGACCCAGGCGTTGACCTGGCGGATTTCATGCAATGCTTTTTCGGTAAGATTGACGTCGGCGGCGACGCCGGAGGCATCGCATTCGTTATGATAGCGCTGGCAGAATTCCATCCAGCCGAAGGGAATGCTGGTTTCATTGCCTACCGACGCATAAGCAACATCCTGGGCAGCCGAGGCCGGCCCGCTGGCGAGCGCAGCGAAAGCGAGGGCGAGAGTGAAGCCGATGGTCCTGAGTGAAATGAAGCGCATGTCGTATCCCTTCGATAGGGCAATATTGACCGCCGCGCTTTGGCATCAGGATAAGTAAAAATGCCGCATTTTAGACAAACCCGTTCATTTTCTGCGTTGTTCGAGTTAAGTAAAAAAATACTGCCGTGAAACCATCAAATTGTCGGCATTCGCCGCTATCCTCGCATTTTGCTGGAGTCTGACGGCGATTCCCGGAGCCGAAGGGTCGGGCGTCCATTTTTTGGTAAGCGTCGATTTTAACCTTCGTCCCGGTTTCACGGTTAATTCGGGTCTCGTTCGGCTCTTTTTCAGCCCTTGATCGGCTCTTGATTCCTGGCCCAAAGCCGCCATTTCTGAAACTCGCCACGGAAAGCCGCGCATGAATATCCAGTTCGACACCAGCAAGATGTCCCCCGCCGACCACGCCGCGCTCATCGACGCCGTCCAGCGATTGGAGCATGTCGGCCCGGCCTTGCGCCTGTCCCGGGCAGTTGGCCGCAAGCTGAACTTCGCCAAGGGTTTTGCGCCTGAAAGGGTGAGCAAGATCATCGACGGAGCGGCCCTGGCGGCGATGCGTGCGGCCTTGCGGGCGGCCATCGGCAGCCTGGCCGGCCGGCCGATGCGGGACCGCAATCGCTCTCATAAGATCATGGCGGCGGCTTCCGGCGCGGCAGGCGGCGCTCTGGGTCTTGTCAGCCTGCCGTTCGAACTGCCGCTGACCACCACTGTGATGCTGCGCTCCATCGCCGACATCGCCCGCGCGGAGGGCGAAAATCTGGACGATCCCGAAGCGGCTTTGGCCTGTCTGGAGGTTTTTGCGCTCGACGGACGCGAGGTCGGCGCCAATGTCGCCGAATCCGGCTATTTCGCCGTTCGCACCCTGTTGGCGCGTTCGGTCACGGAGGCCGCGCGCTATATCGCGAGCCGGGGACTGATCGACGAAACCGCGCCGGCGCTGATCCGGCTGTTGGCGCAGCTCGGGACGCGTTTTGGCCTCGTCGTCAGCCAGAAAATGCTCGCGCAGGCGACGCCGGCGATCGGCGCCTTCGGCGGCGCGGCGATCAATATCGCCTTTATCGATCATTTCCAGTCGCTGGCCAAAGGTCATTTCACGGTGCGCCGGCTGGAGCGGCGCTACGGCGGCGTCTATGTACGCGACGAATATCAACGCATCGCCGCCGCGCGCATCCCGGACGAAATCCAGCCGCCGGCCGCGTAAGGAAAGCGGGCCAGAACGTCAGCCCATCTTGAGGGCGTCGAAGGTCGCGGCCAGTTCCCCAGAATCAGCCAAACCCAGTTGCAGGTCAGCGAACACATCGCCTCCCCGGCGCCAATTCTCCTCGCATTTCGGGTCCTGCAAGGCGCGATCCAGCGCCATAAGGAATTCATAAGCGCCCCAGCCCAGTCCGGCCTCGCGAAGCGACGCCTGCAGCGCGTTCTGCACCAGCGCGCGCACGGTCTTGTGCGCCTGCGAGGCGGGAACCTCGACGTCGCGGCCTTCCGCCGCAGCGATACAGGCCTGAACATCGAAGGAGACATGGCCGCGACAGGCGAGCGGTCGCGCAGCGTATATAGCGCAGGCGCCGCCGATGATCAGCGGACAGGCCGTCCGCGAAAAAAAGCGTTTGTCCTGGTCCTTTCCGATGAACGACTCCCGCGCCTGTTCAAGCCTTTTGGCGAGATCGACGCCATGGGCGGCGAAAGCCTGCGCGGTCAGGCGGATGAAATGGGCGGCGTGAAAAACTTCCGGCGCCGTCGCTGCGACCTGCAGGCAGCAGCAGGTATCGCACCCTTTGCAACAGGCCGGGGACGGCAGGCCCTCGCTCTGAATTTCGGCGTTTTTCTCATAATTGTCGCCGGCCTGCGCCGCCAAAACGTCGATAAGACGAGGGTCGCCCGCTCCCTGCGCCAAAATTGTCGAGAAATTGTCGCGCATGGCGTTGAAAAAAGCCCGCAGGCCCTCGGCGGTTTCCTGTTCGCTCATGCCACTTCCTCTCCGTTGATGGATTTTGCGGACATTTTGGGCGGAAACAGGCCGGCCTGGAAACAAACGCTCATATGTTCGACGCGAGCGATGGCGACGCGCGCCGCAGCCCGCTGCAAATGGCGCTTGGCGATGTTCTGAAACAAGGCGATCCAACGGTCGAAAAATTCCGGCTTGAGACCGAGCGACAAATGCGGAGTGAAAGGGCTCCCGGTATAGCGGGTCGTGCCAAGCAGCGCGCGCGACCAGAAATTCTGCACAATGTCGAAATGATGATTCCAGTCGGCGACATTGCGCGCGAAAACCTTGCCGATCAGCGGATCCTGCAACGCCTCTGCGTAAAAGGCGCGCACCAGCTCGCGCAACTCTTTCTCGCTGACCGCGACCGGCTCGGCGCCGCGTCCAGCTTCACCCTTGATGAGGTCGCTGGCGCGGTCCGGCGCGAACGCCGCGATTTCCGGGGCCGCGCGGCCCTTGCGATCATCGCCATTGAGCGGCGGATCATATTTGCCGACCAGATCGCGCAGGATATGATGGCGCTGGCGCGCATTGCCTCGGGCTATCCAGAAGATCCCGTCGGCGAGGCCCGAGGCGAGAACCGGCTCATCCCTATGCGCCTGCGCCAGCGCCGCCGCCATATCTTCGGCTTCGCCGATCAACGCGGGATAGAGATAGGCGCCGATCCGCCGCGTCAGCGCAAAAAGCCCGCTCAAGTGGGCCGGATCGCCGGCGGAAAAGGCGAGGCCGGCGAAGGCGATTTGAGCCCCGCTTTCGGCGAGCGGAAAATTCGGGAAGTTCTTTTGCGCAAGCGGCAGGGGTGAAACGTCGGGCGCGCCGGAAGGATGGGGGCGGGAAGACGACGGCATGTTTCGTCCCTTTCGGCGATTTTTCCCTCTCGCCTGTTTTTCGTTTTTCGCGCGCAGCAATTTTTGCGCCAGATATTCGAGCGCCGGAGGGTCCTTTTGCGGCCAAGCGCCGCGAACTTTCACGACGCTATTGACGCGGGTTCGACAAGGCCGTCACAAATCTGCGCCGCCTGCACAAAACCCCGCCGAAAAGGCCCCATCCGCAACCCGGCGCGCCGGAGCCATTCCGCGCCGCCAAAACCAATGGGAAGATCCCCCGGCAAAGCCGCATAGGCGCTAAAATAACCGAGGCAGCTTTTTGGTTGCCGCGTCGTCGAGGCGGCTCAAGGAGGCGCCGTCGAATCTCTGCGGCGCGGTGTCGGATTTCCCCTGGAGGGCTCTAAGGCGGCGGCAATCCTGACCGTACGGAGGCTGCCTGAGATTTGGCTTTTTTGCCTGACGCTCCGCCTGCGACCAATTCGCCCGTCGGGCGCACGAAAACGGACAAGCCGCTGACGACCTTTTCGTAACGGTTTTCATGTTTCGCAGGTCTTTGAAATAATGGAGGCCTCGCCCGGAATCGAACCGGGGTGCAAGGATTTGCAGGCGCATTTTTGAGGTTTTTCCAACCCTTTGATACTGACGGACCTTTTTTAATCACGCCAAAAATATGCTGAAAATCAGTACATTGATATTGCGTGCAAAGGATTTTTACGGCAACCTGCGGCGACTGACGGCAGTCCAAAACACTGACGAAACACTGACGCAAGAGCCGGCGCGGGTCGAAGGATTTTATGTCATGGCGGCCAAACTTTCAGACAAATACATCAGGTCGATTGAGGCCCCGACGAAAGGCGCCACGACCGTTTGGGATACCGAAATAACTGGATTTGGCCTTCGCGTTTTTGCCCCGTCGCGAAACCATCCGACCGGCTCACGCTCGTTTTTTGTCAACTATCGAGTCGACGGGCGCGAAAAGCGCTTCACCATCGGAAATTTTGGCGACTGGACGGCGGAGGCGGCGAGGATCGAAGCCAAGCAGCTTCGCCAGCGCATCGATCGCGGCGACGATCCGGCGTCACAAAGGCGGGAAAGCCGCGAAGCGCCAACGGTCGAAGATTTGGCAGAGCGCTACAAGCGGGAGCATCTGCCGAAAAAGGCCGAAAGCTCGAAAAAAAATGACTGGTCCATGATCCGCAATGAAATCTTGCCCAAGATCGGCGAGCGAAAAGTCGCGGAAATCCATCAAGGCGACATTGAAGCAATTCACCGCGCCCTCACGGCGGCGGGAACGCCGGTCCGGGCAAATCGCGTCCTTGCCGTGGCGTCGAAAATGTTCTCGCTGGCGCTCAGGCCATTGGAAGGGGAAAACACGCCTTGGCGCGATCAAGCCCAGGGGAACCCCTGCCGGGGCGTCGAACGCAATCAAGAGGAAGGACACGAGCGGTTTTTCAGCGAGGCCGAAATTGCAGCCCTGAGCGACGCTCTAGCCGCCTATGGTTCGACGCCGGCCCGCGATTGCATCCGGTTTATCATGCTGACCGGTTGCCGCCCTGGCGAGGCCATGCAAGCGACTTGGGAACAGTTCGACGCCGAGCCGGGGTTTTGGGTGAAGCCATCCGCTCACACGAAACAGAGGAAGGTCCACCGCGCGCCCTTGGGCGCCGCCGCAATCGAATTATTGGAGCGGATCAGGGCGGACCGGGAAAAATCGGTGCGGCGTTCAAAGAGCGAATTTGTTTTCCCCGGACAGACGCACGGCGAGCCCTTGAAACAATTGCGCACGGCATGGGAGGAAGTTTCGACGGCGGCGACGGTCGCGCTTTGGGCTGATGCCAAAGATCGCAAGGTCGCGAAATTCATTGCCGATCTGGAAAGCAGCCTCAAGCGCCGCCCTGCCCTCGCCGAATGCAAGGCGCTGGCGCCAGCGGCGGGCGTGAAGCTTTCCGCTGGCCTGACGGATGCCAGAATATACGACCTGAGGCACACCTTTGCGTCGATTGGCGCCGGCGGCGGCTTGAGTCTCCAAATCATCGGACGGCTGCTCGGACACACGCAGGCCCGGACAACGCAGCGCTATGCGCACCTTGCCGACGATCCGCTGAGGGAAGCCGCAGCGAAGATTGCCGCTCAGATCGCCGGCGCCGGGAAGCCCAAGGCCCCCGTTATTTCGCTTGTGAAGCACGGGGGTGAATGAAAATGACCTATCAGTCGCCTTTCATCACCCTTTATGAGGCAATGCAGCTTATTGCCGAGCGGCTCGAAGAAAATGAAAAAGAGCCGCTTTTAAACCATCTGTCGCAAGCCGGTAGAGCGCGATACTGGGAACAACTGGATCGTTCAAAAATCGAACTTGTCAAAGCTCTTGCAGATGGTAAAATAAAATCTGAAGGCCAGCTTAATATTATTGGCGATATAAAAGAATTTACACACGGCGATAAGGTTTTTGAGAAAACACGATTTTCTAAAATAAATGAATTTTCAGCTATTGGAAGGGAATGGTGGGCAGCGATTGGACTTGAAGTCGAAATCCATTGGTTCGGATGTATGCTTAAGAGAGAAAAAAGCAACGCTGAGGAATTGATACGCTTCGTCCGCGTTCATAAAAAAGATATTTCGTTGCTGTGGCCGTCACCAGAGCTTAATCCGGCTAAGACGATTTCAGCCTCACGAAAAAAATGCCAAGAATGGCTTGTTTCTGAAATGAACAAATCTCCTAGTCCTCGCCCCAAAGCTGAATTATTTGCAGACTGCCCTTATACAATTTCAGAACGCCAATTTGATTTAGCCTTCAGCGAAGCCGCCGCCTCTGCCGCGCCCGAATGGGGCAAGCCCGGCAGGAGGAAAAACCGCACCTAATCAAGTCGCTTAATCGCCGCACCTAATCGCCGCGCCAATTTAATCGCGGCGGCTATTAAGATGCCTGAAAACGCCGTTTTCTGCGGCCTACCGCGCAATTCCGCGCGATTCCAAAGGTCGCAGATGAGCAACAGCGAAACGGCTTCCCCCGGCCCCGATTTGTTGGCTGGCTACATTCATGAAGAAATCATGGCGAAGGCGCGCGGCGTCACGACCCGCACCCTTCGCAATGAACGCCAGCGCGGCGAAGGGCCGCCCTATGTGACGATCAATCGCGGCGTCTATTATTCCGAGCCCGGCTGGCGCGAATGGCTGCAATCCATTGAAAAGCGCCCAGCCCGTGCGCGCCGGAGGGTTGCTTGAGCCATGCCGCAGGAAAAGAGAAACCCGGCGCGCTGGCAGGCGCTAACCGGGTTGTGGTCCAAAAACTTTCCAGGGTCAGGGGACGGTCATGAAATTACCGCCCGCGATTCGAAATTGCAACAGGCTCGCGCCGAATCGTTCGCGCGCCGGTTCGCGCCTCTCGCTGGACTCAGGCCGCGCGAGGTGCGGCCATGACGCGCGAAACATTGCCCAACCGTCGCCCTGCCGCGACCTTCGATTTTGCCTGTCGCAATATTGGATACACCGCAACGCTTGGCCTGTTCGCCGACCAGCGGCCGGCAGAGCTTTTTTTGAACTCGCACAAGCATAGCACAGCCTCCGACCACGATGCGCGGGACACGGCAATCCTCGTCAGCTTTGCGCTTCAGCACGGCGCGACTGTCTCCGACCTCGCCAAAGCCATGACACGAGACTCCAGCGGATCGCCGCAGGGACTTGCGGGGCATGCCCTGGACGCCATTGCCGGCATAATGAGTGAGGGCGGACGATGACCGCGCTTCCCGACAAAACCGAAATTGATAAGCAAACGAGAGCGGCTGCGGCCGAAGAATTCGCGCTCTGCGCCGCTTACTGCGACCTGATTATTGGACACCTTCAAGTTGGCGACGATGCGGGCGTTGTCTGGTCGATGGAATTGTTCCGGGGCGCAGGCCGCCGTGCCTTCGCGGCCTTCGCGCCGATCCGCGACGCGATGAGGGCGCGGGCCCGGCCCGAAATAAGCGAGGCGGCGGAATGAACATCGCGCCGCCTAACTTTTACGATCTGCCCGGCGAGCCGGAGCCGCCCCGCAATGCGGCCCGGCCCCTGCGCATTGTGGCGAGGCCTTTCCGCTGGATCGAGCCAAAGGATATTCCGCGCCGCCAATGGCTCTACGCGCGCCATTATATCCGCGAATATGTCTCTATGACCGTGGCGCCAGGGGGCGTGGGTAAATCTTCCTTGTCCATCGTCGAGGCCTTGACGATGGCGAGCGGTAAACCATTGCTCGGAATCGAGCCATGCGAACGTTGCCGGGTTTGGCTCTGGAACGGCGAAGACCCTCAAGACGAAATAGACCGGCGCGTTATGGCGGCCGCTATTCACTACGGCCTGACGCGCGAAGATTTCGAGGGCTGGCTTTTCACCAACAGCGGACGCGAGACGGAAATCGTTCTGGCGACACAAACTCGGACTGGCGCTGTGGTCGCCGTTCCCGTCGTCGAGGACATAACCGCGACCCTCCTGGCGAACAAGATCGACGTCGCCCTCATAGACCCGTTTGTCTCGTCGCATCAGGTGGCGGAAAACGATAATCCCGCCATCGATCGCGTCGCCAAGACCTGGGGCAAGATCGCCGGCGAGACAAAATGCGCCGTTGAGCTCGTCCACCATTCCCGCAAGGCCAACGGGGCAGAGACCAGTATTGACGACAGCCGGGGCGCGTCATCCCTTTCGGGTGCCATACGCTCAGGCCGAACCCTCAACGTCATGACGGAAGGCGAGGCCGATCAATCCGGCGTCGAGGACCGCCGCTCTCACGTGCGGATGGACAGCGGGGCAAAATCGAACTTGTCGAAGCCGCCGGAAAAGGCGTCCTGGCTCAAGTTGATTTCCGTCAACCTAGGCAACGGCGACGAGGTGGGCGTCGTCACCGCATGGAAATGGCCCGATCCGCTTGAGGGCCTTTGTGTCGATGATTTGCGCGACGTGCAAAAGGCTGTTGCCGCCGGTGAGTGGCGAGACAGCATCCAAGCCAAGGACTGGGTAGGAATCGCCGTGGGGCAGGCCCTACGCCTCGACGCAAGCGACAAGCGAGACAAGGTGCGCATCAACGCCATGCTCAAAATCTGGAAGAAGAGCGGCGCGCTCGTGGTCATCAAACGGACCAGCCCGAAAGGCAAAGATCAGCCATTTGTCGAGGTCGGAAACGCCGTTTGACCCCCACCTTGATTTCTGGCTGCAAAACTTCCCCCCCCCACCCCCACACCCCTATTGAAGGTGGTGGTGGGGGTAGGGATTGGCCCCCACTTTCCCCACCTTCCCCCACCCCACTTTTCAAGGTGGGGGTACGGATAAGAGACAATCGGAGAAAAAGACCGCGCTCGCCTGGACGCCGACGCGGCGGCTTCCTGATGCATTCGCGCCAAAAAGCAGGGCTGCGAGGCGAGATAAGGACTTAAAATCCTTTGTGAAGTGACGTTTTTTCCCATGATTTTATTGATTTTTATGGCGACATGCAAAACTTTCGTCAGTGTTGCGTCAGTGTGAATTGGGTGAAACTTTATTCGCGACGAATTTTCGCACCACAACTCGGAAAGCCAAACAATGTCCCGACTCGCCATTGTCGAACGTGAAAATCCCCCTTCCCAAGCAGTTTCGGAAGCGCGCGACCAGATGCGCCGCCATATCGCGGAAATCGCCGGCTTGAACAGCGAGCGCGAACGACTGACGCGCCTCGCCAGCGAAGAAACCGCCGTCTTGCAACAGATCGGCGAAATTGGCGCGCGCGAGATTGCCGTTTTCAAAGCCTGGGCTTCCGGCGGCTGCAAAGGCGCGGCGCCAGCGTTTTTGACGGAAGAGCGCCGGGTCGCGTCGGAAAAACTGGCGCGCGCTCAAGCCGTCGCGGCCGGCGCCGAAAGCGCGATTCAGGAAATCGAAGCCCGACTCGCGGCGGCGCATGTCGAGGCGCGCGACCTCGGCGCCCTCGTCGACGAGGCGGTTTCCGTCGAAATGCTGGCGCGCTATGCCGCGACCTTCGCCGACTGCGAACGGAAATTCGCCGCCGCGCGCGCCGGCGCAGCGACCTGTTTTGGCCTTCTCCAAGCGCTCTATTCGAGGGCGCATGAGTTGGCGCCCGAAGGCAAGCCGGAGCTTTCGCTTCGCTTTTTGCAGCAGCTTGAGCGCGTCAAGGCGCCCGATACCGATTTCCTGGGCGGACCGACAAATGCCGAAGTCGCCGCCGCGCATTCGCTGGCCTTGTCCGAAATTCGGCGCCTTGGGGAGATTTGAACGATGAAACTCGACGAATTTGAAGCCGCGTTTCTGGCCGCCGGGCGCCTCACGAAGAGCGCCGGCTTCGCCGATCTGGCGCGCGCCACTGTCACCGCTCTTCGAGAGGTCGATTCTCGCATCGCCGCGCTGGAAAAGCAGGCCGCCGACGAAATGGCCGCGCGCTATGGCTTTGGCACCTGCGACAGCGACCGCGCGCGAATCTCGCAACTCGAATCCGAACTTGCCTCGCTTCGCGCGTCCGAAAGCTCTGCGGGCCTCGCCAAGACGCTTGAGCGCGGCTGCGCTACCCAAGGTACAAAAACCGAACAAAGCCCGCCAGCGGGCCGCGCTGTCGATTGGAGGCAATGACGATGACCGAACTGAGGAAACTCGTTACGGACGGCATGAACAAATCTACGCCTCCGTTCGCGCCGCCGCCGCCCCCCGATCTTCCGCCGCATCTGCGACTCGCGGTTGATACCGTGAAGGCAGCCTTGCGCGACGCCAAGACGGCGGCGGCCCGGCGCGCGGCCGAGCGCCAGGGAGAGGAAGTTATCAGCCTACTGGCGATGCACGTCGCATCCCTTCGCGCTGAGGCGGCGATCAAGACCGCGCATTTGAAGCCGCTGCGCTTCCCTTGAAAGGTGAAAACAGATGACCACAAGCACAACTCAGACCGCGACCGGCGCCGTAACCATGGTGACGATGGTTCTCGCCAACGGCGGAAATGTCCCCACGCAAATCCATCTCGACGCCGAGTCTGTCAAACCTGCGGCGGACGGCTCGATTTTGGTCAATTCCAAATACGCTCCCGCGCTCATGCAGGCCGGTTGGGCGTTCAAGTATCCGGGCGGCGCATCGGTCCCCGTCGTGTAAATCGTTTTCGCCCGGCGCGCATGGCGGGCGAAAGAGCGGCGGCGCTGCGATGGCTTTCCGTGGCGCCGCCGCGCAATTTTTGAAGGGAACGGGAAATTGCCCAAGGGAATCCCCGCCAATCCGCCGAAGACGAAGCGCCCCAGGAACTGGCGAAGCGGCCCGCAATGCCTCATCTGCAACCATCCTGACCGCGCTCGGCTTGAACTCTTGCGCGCGGGCGGCGCGTCCTTCGACTCACTGTCGAAAAAGTTCGAGGGCTTGAGCCGCGACCAGATTTGGCGTCATTGGACGAATCATGTCCCGAAGGAACGCAAGGCCGAACTGCTTGGCGGGCCGGGCCTCAGTTCCGAGCAATTGGCGGAAAAGGCCAACGAAAAAAGCATCGGCCTTCTGGATTCGTTCGACCACGTGAGGGCCCGCCTCTTCAAATCCTTCGACGCGGCTTGCGACGCTGGCGACAGGAACGGGCAAAGCGTCATAGCGGGCCGGCTTCTGGAAACCTTGCGCGAGATCGGCAAGCTGACGGGCGAAATTCGCCAGCTCGCTCCGGGCGGCGTGACGATCAACAACAACGTCGCCGTCATGTCGAATCCCGCGATTGTCGAATTGCAAGCGACAGTCATCCGCGCGCTGGCGCCCTTTCCAGAGGCTCGCGCCGCCGTCATTTCCGCCCTTCGCCGGCTTGAGGGCCATGCAGCGCCGCCCATGATCGAAGTCAGGAAATGCGAGGCGATCGATGTTGCCGCAGAATGACTCTTCGATCTTTGGCCAGTTCGCCGCCGCGCTGGAAAATTCATGGCGCGCGAAGGCCAGGCCCGAACAGGTCGAACCGGAAGGCGATTGGTCGATCTGGCTCTATCTGGCAGGCAGGGGCAGCGGCAAGACGCGGGCCGGGGCGGAATGGGCGCTTGAACAGATCGCCGCCGGCAAGCGCCGCATCGCCTTGGTTGCGCCGACTGCCGGCGATGCCAGAGACGTCATGGTCGAAGGCGAAAGCGGGATTTTGGCCTGTTCGCCCGATTGGAACCGGCCGGTCTATGAGCCGTCCAAGCGTCGCCTGACCTGGGCGAACGGGGCGCAAGCCGCGACCTATTCCGCCGACGAACCGGAGCGCCTTCGCGGGCCGCAGCATGACGCCGCGTGGTGCGACGAACTGGCGGCGTGGCGCTTCCCTGAGGCTTGGGACATGCTGCAATTCGGTCTGCGGCTTGGCTCGCGTCCGCGCTGCATTGTGACCACGACTCCGAAGCCGACGAAGCTGATTCGCGACCTCATCGCGCGACATCCGCGCGACGTTGCGATAACGCGCGGCCGGACGGCGGACAATGCCGCGAACCTTGCGTCCTCGTTTCTGTCGACCGTCGAACGCCAATATGCAGGGACTCGGCTTGGCCGCCAGGAACTCGACGGCGAGCTTTTGACCGATACGCCCGGCGCGCTCTGGACGCGGGAAATGATCGAAAGGGCGCGCGTCCGGTTTGTCGATTTGCCCGAAATGCGGCGCATCGTGGTTGCGATCGATCCGGCGGCGACAAGCGGGGAAGATTCGGACGAAACGGGAATTATCGTCGCGGGCCTTGGCCAGGACGGCAAGGGCTATGTGCTTGAAGATCGCAGCGGGCGCATGACGCCGACAGAATGGGCGCGCGAGGCGGTTGCGGCCTATCACAAACACCGCGCGGACCGGATCATTGCCGAAACGAACAACGGCGGCGAAATGGTCGAAAACACCATCCGCGTCATCGATCCATCCGTCTCCTACAGGTCCGTTCATGCCTCGCGCGGGAAAATCGCGCGCGCGGAACCCGTGAGCGCCCTTTATGAGCAAAACCGCGTCTTTCACGTCGGCGCATTTCCAGCGCTTGAGGACCAAATGTGCGAATTTTCGCCCGGCGGAATGGCCGGCGGCGGAAGCCCGGACCATTTGGACGCTCTGGTTTGGGCTATGTCGGAATTGATGGTTGGCGCCCCGGACGGTCTGGAAAACTTCCTCGGATTCTTGCGCTTGGAAATGGCTGCGCAGGGGCGCGGCGGGCTCATAGACGGTCAGGCGGGCGCTCTGACCCACCTTCGCGCGCCGGAAGGTCCTTCAACCGTCTATCTGCGTTCCGGCCAATGCTTGGCCATTCCTGCCGATCGCATCATTGAAGTTGCGGACGAAGAGGATGCTTTGCCGCTCCTCGCGCATGGTTTTACCAAGGAGGAGTCGCAATGAGCTTTGGAGGTCCAATCAAAAAAGGCGATCAAATGTCGCCGCGCGAAGAAGAAGTTTTTCGTTTCCTCGGCGCCGGCCTCATGAACAAGCAAATCGCCTATGAGCTGGGAATCGGCGAGGCCACCGTAAAAGCGTTGGTTTCGACGGTCCTTCGAAAGACAGGCACGTGCACCCGGTCACAACTCGCCCTGGTCTGTCACGGTATCTCGCTCGCGGAAGAATTGACCAAGGCCAGGGCTGCGATGATCGATCGGAACCCGCCGCCCTTGTGCTTGCCGGCGCAGGTTGTCGAGAGCGACGCGCCGGGGCTTCTGGCAGCCGGAGTCGCACAAATCGAGGCGGCTGCCGGGTGAAAAAGTCGCTGGCGTGCAGACGACGGCTGCGGATGCGCTGGCAAACGCTTGCCGCCGTAACTGCTTCGACCTGTAAGCCTAGCTTTCGACCCACGATCATGGCATAATGATAAAATTCCATAAAATCGCATGGTTCTCGTTCGGTGACTGGCGGGAGCGGCATCCGTTCTCCGGTCGCCTGCACGATCTGTCGTCGCCAATCCCTTCGCCTTTGCCTGTTCGACAGGTTGCGCTGGCGTGAATTGGCCATTCTGGAGCAATTCGTGCGCCCGCTCGTAACGTAAGCTTGAGATAAGCGTACGGCGCGACAAAAAGTTAATGAGAGCTAAAGAAAGCGCCTATATAGGAGACACGATGCACGAATCTCTTACGCGCCCTGAGCACCTCCCGGACTATCGTGACCCTCCATTGAACGAGGTGGTCATTGGTGTTCAATTCGTGCCCGCGCGTGGCTATCAACAAATCCGGGCGGGAGAGGTTTGGGGACTTTACCGGGCTGATTTCCCTCTCGTCGAAGAACAGCCGCCTATACCGCCGTCATTTGAAACTTTTGGCCTCTCGCCAGCCGGTCCAATGATCAATTTTGGTTTTGTGACAGGCGCACAGCATGACCGTTTTTGGTTTCTCACGCCCAGTAAGGATGAACTGATTCAGTTTCAGCATGATCGATTGCTGCATAATTGGCGGAAAGTTGGCGACCAATCCAATCAATATCCGCGTTTCGAAAATATGATAGTCAAATTTGATGACGAGTTGCAGCGCCTAGAAACGTATTTTAGCGGGCTATCTGTGCAATCTCTAAATTGTAACCAAGCTGAAATTTCCTATATTAACCACATCAATATAGACAAGAGCGAATCAAGCGCCGTCAAGGATTGGTTTCGAGTTCTTAATCTTGGTGATTGGCCGATAGACGATGTTTCGGCCACTTGGCGCCGCACACTAAGAAGCGATCATGAGGGGCCGTACGGTCGCCTGTCCTGCGAATTGGCTTCCGCGATTGACCCACGCGGACGCCGAATTTTTGTTCTGACTTTGACGGTGCGAGGGCGCCCGTCCGGCTCATCGATCGTCGCATCGATCGATTTTTTGAAGCGGGGCCGTGCCGTGATAGTAGAGGAGTTTACTGCAATCACCAGTGATTCGGCCCACAAAATCTGGGGGAGGCTCATTTGAAACGAGCAGAGACCAGCGCAGCATTCACACGACATTTACAAACAATAACAAATGCTAACGTCGCTTCGCATTCAGCCTTTTCGTCGCGAATTATTTCTGAGCCTCTGCACAATTGGAGGCGAGAAGTTATGTCCCGACTCGGGGAGTTGTGTAAGCTTGAAGACGGATGGGATGGTTATTGCGCGCCCGCCGTTTCCTTTTTCAACGCGACTTTTGCTCTGAATATGCTGGGTTCGGCCTGCCCAATGGACGCTCCGGCGCCGCAAATTGTTCCTGGGCCCGACGGTGACCTGCAGATTGAGTGGCACACGGCGGCGATGGATATCGAACTCCACGTCATCGGGCCATATGACGTCCATGCGTGGAGATTGAGCGCCACGGCCGCCGAAGATGGCGAAGAGTTTCATCTGACGAACGATTTTACGATCGTGGCCGGCTGGCTTGCTGAAATGTCGGAGGCCGCCATTGCCGCTCGATCCTCCGCCGCGTGATGCAAATGGCGAAATTGTGCCGCACGACCATCCTGGAATTGGCGATGGCGAAGGTGTGATCCGGCGCATTTCGCCTCTTCTCTGGGTTTATGACGAGAAAATACAGGCCGAGCGCCCGTCATCCATGGCTGTTAAGCCATCGAGTGGCCCGAACGGAGGAATGTCAGTTGATCTGCAGCATTTGATCGAAGAGGCCGGACACGATCCCAAAACCTTCATTTTGACGCCGCCCTACATCGGCGCACTTCGCTTCTTGGCAGGAGCCCTGCGAGAGCAAGGACTAAAGGTCGGCTATGAGCCTATCATCCCGGCCAATCCCTTCCACGGAGAGGTTTGGGGCACATTTTCGAAAAAGGTCCAAAACAAACTCTTGTCCATTGCCGAAATTTTTGTGGTTCCAAACAAGCCTAAATAGGCGCGTTTTGGACGAAGGTCGATTATAATTGGGCAGTCGGAGCTATGCTCACCCGCGCGGCGTCTCGCCAGAGCGGCTTGTCGAGATGCCCTTGTGCTTGCCAACTTCAACGGTCGGCAGCGGCTATGCTGCGCGGCGTAAGGCGAAAGTTTTTCCGCCGTCCGTTGTCGTCACAAAGCCGACGCGGGCGAGCGCGGCGAGGATGGCGGCGATCTTGTACGAGACTTTGCGGCCCTGCTTGAAGGCGCGGGCCAGGGCGTCGGCGTCGAGCGGGGTTTCGGCCGAGGCCAGCGCCGCCATGACGGCAGCGGTCTGCATTACATCTTCGGCCGGGAAGCCGGGCTTGGGGCCGGCCGGAGCGGCGGATTCGACCGCCATTCCGCCGCCGACCAGATCGAGTTCGGCCTTTTCCTTCGGCGAACCGAAGCGCGGGATTTGATAGTCCGGGCGAAGCCAGCGGATCAGGCCGCGCGCTTCCTCTTTGGCCCGCTCCTTGTTGAGCGCGACGAGGCTGGCCAAAATCTCTTCGTCGGCAAGATTTAGCGGCCAGCCATAGGCGTCTGCGACGGCGGCGTCCAATTTCTCGTGCAACTCCTTGAGGATCAGCACGAGGCCGTCGTCGAAAATGCGCCGGTCGGCGTCGTCGAGCGCCTCTGGCGCCGTGCCGCCCTTGAGCTTTTCCAGCACGTTATAGAGCCCGGTCAAGGTCAGATGCGGATGATCGGCAAGCACACGCTTACGATGGGCGTCGAGGTCTTCGGCTACAGCGCGGATGCGCTGCTTTTGCACGTCGTCGGCGGCGGGGAATGGGAAGGGGTCGAAGCAACGGGATTTTGAATAGCGCGGATCGTTGCCAATTCCGAGCCAGGCACCCGCGCGCAATGCCCAAGAGACATGCCATCTCGATGACAAGACGCCCAAGGCAAACGCGTCCGGGAGCGCAAACCCAATCACCATATGATCGTGAACGAAGGCCGTGTCGATGAATTGAAAAATGCGGTGTTTCGCCGTCTCCGTTGTGCCGACAAAGCGGGCCGTTCCGGCCAAAGCGTCGCGAAAATCGCGACGTGGCTTCGCAAACTTCCACCAGTTGCGCGCATACTCCCGTGCGTCGCGAACGGATGTTCGAGCTGCGACAGCTTCTCGTTCGACCTTCACTGTGATTGAAAGGTGTTGATAAATCTTCGGATGTAAATTGCGAAGGTCATCAACATCAAAGCCGCAGCAATCAATTATTTGTCGGCCAGGCCACCCATAAAGCAGGTCGCGACCATTGATGTAAGGGCGAATAAATTTGGTGTCGACGCCCGCGCCCTGTTGCGTAAAGTGCGAAGCCTCCGATTTTGACAGAACGAAACCGCGGCCAGCCAAAAGCATTCCATTACTTGACACGCCGGTGTTCGATTTCAACTTCGTAACCGACGTAAGGTCGGCGCCAATCGTTAAATCCGAATTCACTCTTCCGTCTTGGGTGCCGAGGTCAACGACAGGGGCATCAGTATCAAGCGCCGCTTCCCGGACCACCTCATGGAGGGTGCCTAATTTTGTTCCCGCTTCAGCTACCGTCATAGCAATACGCACAGCAGCGGCGTCGGGCGATATTTTGATCCATGGATGATCGGGCACAGCCCAGATAATCGATATCGGCTTTTTTGCGCCGATATGCCGTTCGATTACTCGACGATTGAAAACCTGGGTTAGGGAGTTGGTCGTCACAAAGCCGAAACGCCGCAGGACGGTTTTCGGCCGGATCAAAAGCTCGGCTGCATGATCCCACCAAAACATAACGAAATCAGCGCTCTCGTTCATGTCCTTATTCGCTGCCCAAAGAGCATCGAGATACTTTTGGCCGAACGCAGCGCGCATCAATCCCCCCTTGCCGATAAAGGGCGGATTGCCGACGATATATTCCGCCGGCGGCCAGTCCGGGCGGCGCGGCTTGTCATATTGGTAGACTTCGACCAGTTCGCCTTCGGCGTTGTGCCGCGTGATCGGCTTCCCCGCCGCGTCGCGCGCCAGTGAAATGTCGGCTTCGAGCACGGCGTCCTTGACCGCGATGTTTTTGAAGGCGCGGAGAATCGGTTCCGGCGGCGGATCGGCGCGGGTTCTAAAATGCCATTGCAGGAAGCCGATCCATAAAACCAGTTCGGCGATGGCGGCGGCGCGCGGGTTGATCTCAATTCCGAGAAACTGATGCGGATCGACGTTCTGGCGGTCAAGCCAGGTCGCTTCTTCCTGCCCGCCCAAGGCCTCCACCACGTCGATGACTTCGCCCTCAAGGCGCTTCATCAATTCCAGCGCGACATAGAGGAAATTGCCGGTGCCGCAGGCCGGGTCTAGAACGCGCGTCGCGCAAAGCGTTCCGTGGAATTTTACAGCTATGGCGCGGGCTTCCTTGAAAATTTCGTCGCGCCGGTCGTCATGCTTGCCTAACGCGGCGATCTCGCCTTTCTTGCGCTCAATGGTCGCCAGCGAATTGGCCCATTCGGCGCGAAGCGGTTCGATGATCGTTGCCACGACAAGGCGCTCGACATAAACGCGCGGGGTGTAATGCGCGCCGAGCCGGCGGCGTTCGTTCGGGTCCAACGCCTGTTCAAGCAGGGTTCCGAATATCGACGGGTCCACGTCGCGCCAGTTATAGGACGCGGCCTGCCGCAGTTCGCCGATTTCCTCGCGGCCCAGCGGAAGAACGGTGCGACGGCTGAAAAACTCGCCATTGAATTTCGCCACTTTCCTGCGGATCGCATGGGCGTATAGGCCCAAGTCCATGGCCTCCCAAAGTTGGCCGACATCGGGCCGAAACGTGTCGGGGTCGCTCTCGCAACGTTCCAGCACGTCCTTGAAGGACTTTTCGGGCAGGAGGCCGACGTCCTCGGCGAACATGGTGAAAAGGCAGCGCATAAGGAACATCGCGACCTCTTCGGTCGGAAATCTTTGCGCCTCCAACGCCTTGGAAACAGCCGCCAGACGTCGGGCAATGTCGCGCGTGACGCGCGCCGATTTTTGCGCCGGATCGAGCGTGAGGGGATTGGACCAGATCGTCGCGAGACGTTCCCGCACCTCAGGTCGGCGCAAGTCCTCAAGAAAAATGCGAAACGACTGGCGGTCGGGGAATTGGTCGAAGGCTTTGCCGTCGCGCCGGAAGTTGGCATAGACCTCGAAGCAATGGCCGACATCGCAGACGATGACGAAGGGCGGCGGCTCATGGCTGGCGGGCAACAAGCGGACGTAATTTTCGGCCTGGCTGCGAGCATTGACCATCAGCACGTCCCACGCGAGACCCGACCCGCGCCGCCCGCGCGCTGGCGTTTCGGCGACGAACAGATCGGCCTGGCCGTGGACCTCCTTGTCGCCGCCCTTCTGTTGACGGGACTGCTTGGCCTCCAGGACGAAACAGTCGCGCTTATAAAGATCGATCCGGCGCGACGCGACAGCGCCGTCGCGGCTGGGCTCCTTTACGACGCGCTCGAAAACATAATCGTTGGTTTCGGGATCGCCGGCCGGGTCCGGCGGAGGCAGTCCGAGCACGTCGCACAACTCGCGCAGGAACATCGCGTAATTGGCGCGTTCCTGACCGCCATCGCGCCCCTGCCAGCGGGCGACGAACGCATCGACTTTGTTCAAGAGTGAGGCTGAGGCTGGCATGATGACGTCTTGGGGAAAGCGCATTGGCCAGCATAGCGGGCGCAGACGCCGCGTCCATCATTAGCTTGCATCAATGCGCGGACCGACCGGACTGCCACCCGGCGGCAATCTCGCGGCCGTGACGCCAGACTGGCGCGAGTACAAGGCGCAAGGCATGGGCCGTATGTGAGGGCCGGCGATGCTGACGAGCAACAGCAGCATCAGGCTGACGAAACGCTGACGCAAATTTCAGCGTCTTTTTTTATGCCCGTAAGTTATTGATTTTATGGAGGCCTCGCCCGGAATCGAACCGGGGTGCAAGGATTTGCAGTCCTCTGCGTAGCCACTCCGCCACGAGGCCTCAGGCGCCGAAACACGAAATCGTCGTCGACAGGACGCCTATAGCAGCAAGCCGCGCCTGGCGGCAATAGTCTAACCGCGTTCGACCATTTGCTTCCAACGGCCCCCGCCGCCCTTCAGGCCGGTGTCGTGAAAAAGTCTTTTTGGGCTTTTCATTCCTAATTCACGCTGCTATACGCCGCTCATCGCGAACGTGATCCCTGATAGCTCAGTTGGTAGAGCAAGCGACTGTTAATCGCTTTGTCGCAGGTTCGAGTCCTGCTCAGGGAGCCACCTCCCCTTTACCCGCAAGGTATGTCGCTGCGACGCATTTTTTCCTCGCGAGAACACGTTACCGTTTCGCCTGAACGGGCCTCGTCGTTTCCAGCGTCGCAACCGTTCGAATTTTCGGAAAATATGACCTTCCACCATTTCTATGGCGCCCCGCCGCCAGAACTCGCCGACATCGCCGCCGATGCGCGCCAATTTTCGCCGCTGCGCCCCGCTTCCGGCGACCTCGAGGCAATTGCCCCCGGCGCGCTGCCCGATCTCGTCATGTTCGCCCCGCCCGGCGCCATCGAACGTCGCCGCGCCCTCGCCCTGGCCCTGCGGGCATTGGCGCCGGGCGCGCCTTTTCTGGTCATGGCCCCCAAGGACAAGGGCGGCGGTCGGCTGGCGAGGGAACTTGCGGAACTCGGCTGCCCCGCCCACGAAACAGCGAAACGTCATCATCGCATCTGCGCCGCCGCCGCCACCGGTGACCCGAAAGCCCTCGATGCCGCTATAACCGCCGGGGCGCCGCGCTTTTCCGAACTTCTCGGCCTGTGGACCCAGCCAGGCGTCTTTGCCTGGGACCGGATCGACAAGGGAACCGCGCTGCTGCTTCGCCATCTGCCGGAATTTGCCGGGCGCGGAGCCGATTTCGGTTGCGGCCTCGGCCTGCTTGGCCATGCCATTCTGCGGTCCGGGCGCGTAAAAAACCTGACCCTGGTGGATAGTGACCGGCGCGCCGTCGCGCTTTGCCGTCATAATGTCGCCGACGCGCGTGCGAACATCGTCTGGGCAGACGCGCGCGACTTGCAGGGGTTGGAGCCGCTCGACTTCGTGGCGATGAACCCGCCCTTCCACGAAGGCGGCGCGGAAAGCCGGTCGCTCGGCCTCGCCTTCATCGACAAGGCCGCCACCGTGCTGCGCAAGGGCGGCCAGTGCTGGCTGGTCGCCAATCGTCATCTCCCTTACGAGGCGGCGCTGGCCCGCAGTTTTCGCGAAGTCCGCGCGGTCGCCGAGGAGGGCGGCTACAAAATTGTCGAAGCGCGCAAATGAGTTCCCCGAACAAAAGCGGTTTTCCGCGAAGCGCCTGTCGGCTCGACCGTCTGCTCGCCAATCTCGGCTATGGCTCGCGCCGCGAAATCGAGATTCTGGCTCGCAACGGCCGCATCAGGCTCGACGGCGCGGTTTTGCGCGAAATCGGGCGCGTCGCGCTCACGCCCGACTTTTCCGCCCGGCTAACGGTGGACGGCGAGGCCCTCGACCCCCTGCCTGGCATGGTCTTGATGATGCACAAGCCGCCTGGCGTCACCTGTTCGCACAAGGAGGCCGGGCCTCTGGTCTATCGCCTGTTGCCCGAACGCTGGCGGCGACGCGATCCCGCGCTTTCCACTGTGGGAAGGCTCGACAAGGAAACCTCCGGCCTGCTTCTGCTGACCGACGACGGCGCGATTCTGCATAAAATCATCTCCCCGCGCCGAAAAGTCGCCAAGATTTATCGCGCCTTGCTCGCCTGCGATTTGGGCGGCGAAGAAGCGGACCTTTTCGCCTCCGGCGCGATGATGCTGGAAGGGGAAGACAAGCCGCTGCGTCCGGCCGGCTTCGAAATTCTTGGCGCCAGGGAGGCGCGGGTGACGCTTAATGAAGGCCGTTATCATCAGGTGCGGCGGATGTTCGCCGCTGTTGGCAATCATGTCGTCGCGCTGCATCGCGAGACGCTCGGCGGCTTGACCCTCGACGAAAATCTCGCGCCGGGCGCCTTTCGCCTGCTCGACGCACTCGAAATCGAGGCGATTTTCGCCGCGCCGGCAATATCGGACTGACGCCGCGCGCCGACTTGGGTTTTCAACGGGGCTTGACGAAGCCTTCGAACCACGTTCGTTTGGGCGGGCCCATTTCCCGCCGGAACCCGCCTTGGCCTCGCAGCAATCCATCGTCGATTTCATTCTCGAACAAGCGGCCGGCGCGGGGCCGTTGCGGGCGAAAAAAATGTTCGGCGAATTTGCGATCTATCGAAGCGGCCGGGTGATCGCTCTGGTCTGCGACGATCGGCTTTACGTAAAACCGAGCGAGGCCGGGCGCAAGCTGCTGGCGGCGCCAAGCGAGGGCGCGCCTTATCCCAAAGCCCGGCGCCATTTGTTGATCGGCGAAGAATGTTGGGAAGATCAGGAATTCATGACCCGGCTCTTCGTCCTGACCGATGAAAGCCTGGCGCCACCCACGCCGAAAAAGCCGCGTCCATCGGCGCGCGGCAGGAAACCGGATTGATCCCCTTGCCCCAGCCGACCGCCCTGCTCTGGTTTCGCAACGATCTGCGCCTCGCCGACAATCCGGCGCTGGCGGCGGCCTGCGCCAGCGGCTTGCCGCTGCTGTGCCTCTACATTCACGACGAACGTAACGCAGCAATCGGCGCCCTTGGCGGCGCCAGCGGATGGCGGCTGAATCTTGGCCTCCGGGCGCTGGCCCAGGAAATAGCGCGCCGGGGCGGCGAATTGCATTTCTTGCGCGGCGCCGCGGAACAGGCGCTGCCCCGTCTGGCCGAAAAAGCGTCGGCGGTCAAAATTTTCTGGAACCGGCGCTATGGAGCGGAGGAAATCGCACAGGATAAGCAACTCAAGGCTTTGTTGCGCGCGTCCGGCCGCGAGGTTGCAAGCTTCAATGGCGCGCTTTTGGCCGAACCCTGGGAGGTGGCTACTAAGGACGGCGGCCCCTTCAAGGTTTTCACGCCGTTCTGGCGCGCCCTGCGAGCGAATCTTGTCCCGTCGAGGCCTGCCCCCCCGCCGGAAGCACTTCGTCCCGCCCCATGGCCGCTGGATGCGCCGCCGCGAACGGCGCTCGCCGATCTCGCTCTGGCGCCGAAAAATCCCGACTGGGCGGGGGCGTTTCCCGATCCGGCCGCAGGCGAGGTGTTGGCGTTGCAGAGGTTGCATGATTTTCTGGACCGGAAACTCGATGCCTATGCCGCCCTTCGCGACCGCCTGGACCAAGACGCGACCTCGCGCCTGTCCGCCCATCTGCATTTCGGCGAAATCTCGCCGCGCCAGATTTTTCATGCCGTCAGCGCTCGCGGCGGCGGCGATAAATTTCTGTCCGAACTCGGCTGGCGCGAATTTTCCTACCATCTGCTCTTTGCCTTTCCCGATCTTGCCAGCCGCAACTTCAATCCGCGCTTCGACGGCTTTCCCTGGCGGCGCGACGAGGCGGCGCTGACAGCCTGGAAGCGAGGCCGGACCGGCTATCCGGTGGTCGACGCCGGGATGCGCGAATTATGGGCGACCGGATCGATGCATAATCGCGCCCGCATGGTCTGCGCCTCGTTCCTGACCAAACATCTCTTGATCGACTGGCGCGAAGGCGAAGCCTGGTTCCGGGATACGCTCGCCGACGCCGACGCCGCCAATAATTCCGCCAGCTGGCAATGGGTCGGCGGCAGCGGAGCCGACGCCGCGCCCTTCTTTCGCATTTTCAATCCGGTGCTACAGGGCGCGAAATTCGATCCCGACGGCGCCTATGTCCGCCGTTTCTGCCCGGAACTTGCGGGCTTGCCGAATAGTTTCATCCACAGGCCATGGATGGCGCCGCCCGCCGTCCTCGCGGGGGCCGGCTTCGAACCGGGGCGCAACTATCCCGCGCCGCTGATCGACCACGATTTCGCCCGCCGCCGGGCGCTTGCGGCTTTCGAGCAAATTTCCGGCGGCGGGTCGGCATGAATTGTCTTGCCAGCCATGATCATTATCGGGCGGCGCGCCTGACGCCGACTTCGGCAAGCGCGCTTCTGCACGACGCGCCGACATCGGCAAGCCGCCGATGCATGCAGGTAGCGACGGCCGAGGCGCGCGCGGCCTGGCTGCAAAGGCGATGCGCATCCGCCTCGCATCGATGCGTGACGGCGACGAAACGGGGAAGCCTCTGGCCGCAGGAACGCGAAAGGCGTCCGGAATGGTTATCGAAACAAGCCCTCACGCTCGCGCCGTCGGGCCTGGCGCCGCCGCAGGCCGATTTGATCGCCAGTTTGCAGGAGAGATTCGAGGCCGTCGCGGGTTGCACAACGCAAGCCGCACCAAGAAACACCAAAGCGGCGGCGAGGGCCGAGATTCCAACCAAAATTTTCAAATCCTGTCTCCCCGCTCGCGATCTTGTCGCCAGAAAACCGGACCGCAAGTCCGCCCAACTCATGCCCTCAGGCGCATCCTTTTCCGCAGTCAAACGGAGGCAAGCGCCAAGCCAGTCCGAGTTCTCGCCATCGCGCAGCGACGGGTCGCCCTTGCGTCGCAAAACGGTAGGCGATTCGTCGTAATTCCCTTGTCAGGGACGACCGACGCTTGCGCGCGGGGTACGCCCCCGGTAGCATCACTTAGCATTTCCATTGGGGGCGTCATGCGAGTCACGGATTCGGTTCTTGGCGCCATCGGCAACACCCCTCTGATCAAATTGCGTCAGGCCTCGCAAGCCACCGGCTGCGACATCTACGGCAAGGCGGAATTCATGAATCCAGGTGGATCGGTCAAGGATCGCGCAGCCCTGGCGATCATCCAGGACGCGATCGCCAAAGGCAAGTTGAAGCCCGGCGGAACCATTGTCGAGGGCACCGCGGGCAATACCGGAATCGGACTGGCGCTGGTCGCCAACGCCCTGGGCTTTCGCACCGTGATCGTCATTCCCGACACCCAGTCGGAAGAAAAGAAAAGCTTTTTGCGGATGCAGGGCGCGGAATTGATTGAGGTTCCCGCCGTCCCCTATTCCAATCCCGACAATTACGTGAAGGTTTCCGGCCGGCTTGCCGAAAAGCTGGGACAAGAAAATCCCAGTGGCGCGATCTGGGCCAACCAGTTCGACAATGTCGCCAACCGGCGCGGCCATGAGGAAACCACGGGGCCGGAAATTTACCGGCAGCTGGACGGCAAGCTCGATGGCTTCGTCTGCGCCGTGGGAACCGGCGGCACGCTGGCCGGCGTCGGCATGGCGCTCAAGGCGCGTGACGCGCGGATCAAGATCGCCCTCGCCGACCCGATGGGCGCCGCGCTTTACGCCTGGTACACTTCGGGCGTGCTCAAGTCCGAGGGCTCGTCGATCACCGAAGGCATAGGACAGGGCCGGATCACCGCCAATCTCGTCGACGCGCCGATCGATGTCGCCTACCAGGTCGCCGACGAGGAGGCTTTGCCGTTAGTGTTCGATCTCGCCGAATATGAGGGCCTGCTGCTCGGCGGCTCCTCGGGGATCAATATCGCCGGCGCGATTCGGCTGGCGCGGGATCTTGGCCCCGGCCACACCATCGTCACCATTCTTTGCGATTCTGGCGCCCGCTACGCTTCCAAGCTGTATAATCCGATTTTTTTGCGCGATAAAGACCTGCCGGTTCCGGGCTGGCTGCGAAAGCGCCCGGACTGACGCCACGTTTTTCCGCAGATTCTTGCCTGCGGTGAAAAAATACGCCCATCGAGATCGGGCTTATGCGAGGGATTCGTCGATCGCGACGATGCTCGAAAGAGGGGTTTCGATCGAGGGGCAGCGTAAAAAAGACAGGTTGTTCAAGCCAGCATACCCCGCTCGAAGGAGTGGATTAACCGGACGCGCCGCGAGAACGATTTCGCGCGATTGAGGGAGCAAATCATGACCGTCGAAGTCGAATCCAAATACCTCGTATCTACCGAGTGGCTGGCCGAAAGACTCGGCGCGCCCGGACTGGCGATTCTCGACGCCTCCTGGCATCTCCCGACCACCAATCGCGATGGCGCCGCCGAATTTCTGGAGCGCCATATTCCCGGCGCGGTTTATTTCGACATCGACGCCATCGCCGACAAGGTCAGCAGCCTGCCCCATATGCTTCCCGATTCCCTGGCTTTCTCCGGCGCCGTGCGCAAGCTCGGGATTGGCGACGGCATGAAGATCGTCGTTTATGATTCGCTTGGTCTGTTTTCGGCGCCGCGCGTCTGGTGGACCTTTCGCGCTTTCGGCGTTCGCGACGTCGTTGTGCTCGACGGCGGCCTGCCCAAATGGCTGTCCGAGGGCAGAGCCGTGGCCGAGGGCCCGGTGCGGCCACAGTCGCGTCATTTCACCGCCCGGCTCGATCACGCTTTGATCGCGACGCTGGGCGACGTGCGCGCCGCAAGCGCCAAGGCGGGGGCGCTCGGCGCCCCGCAAATCGTCGACGCCCGCTCCGCGCCACGCTTTCGTGGCGACGAGTTGGAGCCGCGTCCCGGCCTGCGTTCCGGCCATATTCCCGGCAGCCTCAATCTTCCCTGGGGCGATCTGGTTGCGGACGGCCGACTGCTTCCGCCCGAACAACTGGCGGCGGCCTTTGCCCGCGTCGGCTTCGATCCGGCGAAAGCGGCCATCGCCACCTGCGGCTCCGGCGTCACCGCGTCGATCATCGCTCTGGCCGCGGCGACCACGGGGCGTCCCGGCGTTGCAGTCTATGACGGCTCCTGGGCGGAGTGGGGCATGCGCTCGGACTTGCCGCTGGCCCTGGGACCCGGCTGATAATTTACCCGTCTGAAGGTTTCCGAAGACGGGCCGGAACTGCCCGTCAAGCGGGGCTGCGCCAGGCGTCTGCCAAGATTTTCGCGCATTCGGCGTTTTTTTTGGAAAATTTTGCCGCCATGCGCTTGGAAACCGCAAAATGACGCCAAATGTCTCCCGCCGCCGCTGGCTTGTCGCGTTGGGCGATGTTATGACGCTGAGGTTGCGCGCGGAGGGGTTGCGTCGGGTTAGACGCCTTGCTCGCCGCGCATGACAGGGAGCACCGCCCAGGAATGAAAAAAGTCGAAGCCATCATCAAGCCCTTCAAGCTCGACGAGGTGAAGGAAGCGCTTCAGGAAGCCGGGCTACACGGTATTACCGTCACCGAAGCGAAAGGTTTTGGCCGCCAGAAGGGCCATACCGAACTCTATCGCGGTGCGGAATATGTCGTCGATTTCCTGCCAAAGGTCAAAATCGAACTGGTTCTGGCCGATAGCGCGGTCGATCGCGCCGTCGAGGCCATCCGCAAGGCCGCCCAGACTGGACGCATCGGCGACGGTAAAATATTTATTTCCAATATCGAAGGGGCCATCCGGATCCGCACCGGCGAAACCGGCACGGATGCGGTATAGCTCCTTTGCATGTTTCGTGGAATCGTGAAAAAGCCATGGACCTTTGGCGGACGGTATATTCCTATCGAAAACTCTACAGCTTATTGGGAATTTACTGTGGCGCGGCGCCTGTGGCTCCATCCTTTGGCTCAAGCGAAGCAGAGTCCGGTTCGCGTGAGAGCAGACGCGTGAAAACAAGAGACTGGAGCCTTGTGGCCCCATATCCCCAACGTCACCTCCAAAGATAAAGAGGCATTGAAATGACGACCGCCAAAGACGTTCTGCAGAAAATCAAAGACGAAGACATCAAATATGTCGATCTGCGTTTTACCGATCCGCGCGGCAAATGGCAGCACGTTACTTTCGACATCGCGCTGGTCGACGAGGAGATGTTTTCGGAAGGCACCATGTTCGACGGCTCGTCGATCGCCGGCTGGAAGGCGATTAACGAATCCGACATGATGTTGATGCCGGACCCCTCCACCGCCGCGCTGGACCCATTCTTCTCCGCCGCAACGCTGTCAATCGTCTGCGACGTGCTCGAACCCCTGACCGGCGAGCCATATAACCGCGATCCGCGCGGCATGGCCAAGAAGGCGGAAGCCTACCTGAAATCCACCGGCATCGGCGACACCGCCTTTTTCGGGCCGGAAGCCGAATTCTTCGTCTTCGACGACGTGCGTTTCAAGGCCGACCCCTACAATACCGGTTTCGTGCTCGACTCGGCCGAGTTGCCAAGCAACGCCGACACCCCCTACGAGGGCGGCAATCTCGGCCACCGCGTCCGCACCAAGGGCGGTTATTTCCCCGTTCCGCCGGTCGATTCTGCGCAGGACATGCGCGGCGAAATGCTCGCGGCAATGGCGTCGATGGGCGTCAAGGTCGAAAAACACCACCACGAAGTGGCCTCCGCCCAGCACGAACTCGGCATGAAGTTCGGCACGCTGACCACCATGGCGGACCATCTGCAGATCTATAAATACGCCATCCATCAAGTAGCCAATTCCTACGGCAAGACGGCGACGTTCATGCCCAAGCCGATCTTCGGCGACAATGGGTCGGGCATGCACGTCCACCAGTCGATCTGGAAAGACGGCAAGCCGGTGATGGCGGGCGACAAATACGCCGACCTGAGCCAGGAATGCTTGTGGTACATCGGCGGCATTATCCGTCACGCCAAGGCGCTCAACGCCTTCACCAATCCTTCGACCAATTCATACAAGCGTCTGGTGCCCGGTTATGAAGCTCCGGTGCTGCTCGCCTATTCGGCGCGCAACCGCTCCGCTTCCTGCCGCATTCCGTGGACCAATAATCCGAAGGCCAAGCGCGTCGAGGTCCGGTTCCCCGATCCGGTGGCGAACCCCTATCTCGCTTTCGCTTCCATGCTGATGGCGGGCCTCGACGGCATCGTCAACAAGATCGATCCGGGCGCGGCCATGGACAAGGACCTCTACGACCTGCCCCCGCGCGAACTCAAGAAGATCCCGACGGTCTGCGGGAGCTTGCGCGAAGCCCTGACCAGTCTCGACAAGGACCGCGCCTTCCTGAAGGCCGGCGACGTGTTCAACGACGACTTCATCGACAGCTATATCGAACTCAAGATGCAGGACGTGATGCGCGTCGACATGACGCCGCACCCGGTCGAATTCGACATGTATTATTCCTACTGAGCCATGCTCGCGGGAATGCAAAGGGCGGCCCTCGGGCCGCCCTTTCTCGTTTTGGCGCTTCCCTCAAGAGCGCGCCGACGAAGCCCGGCGGAAACCGGCCGTTGCACGCAAATTTCACATGGCGAGGCGCGGCGTCATCAATAATGAGTTGAATCTAAGGACGTCGAAAGGTCTGCGGGCCTTGCCCGGTCGGGCAATCGAAGCAACGATAGCGGCAGCGGGCGAGACGTGTAAACGCTCGCGGGCCCGAAAACGCCGGCGTCCGGTTGGACGCACGGCGAGGATCGCCCCCGGGCCGGTAAATAATGGGAATTAGCGCTTTCACCGCAACAAGATGGAGCCCGATCCATGACCCGCACCAAGATCATTCTGGGAATGGCCCTTGCCGCGTCGCTCGCCAGCCTCGCCCCGGCCGCCGACGCCGCACCTGTCGCCGCCTCGCGTGCGGCCGTTGCGATCTCCGCGACCGACGGTTCGGTGATGCAGGACGTCATACAGGTCAGCACCCATCCCACGCGCCGCCATAGGCACCGCAAGGGCCAGCCCGCACACAAATGAGACCACCCCGGGGGGATCGCTTCCCGCCCGGCCTGCAAGAAGCAAAAAACCTCGCGGATTCCTTCCGCGAGGTTTTTTTTGGGTGGGCGCCCCCTGCTCAGGCCGGTGTGCGTGAAACGGCCTCGGCGCGGCCGACCGCGACAGCCGCCAGCAGGCTCAGCGCCAGCAGGAAGGCGGCGAGGCCATAGCCGCCGCCCGGAACGCGTCCCTCGCCGATTTCCCAGGCGAAAATCTGGGTGAAGGCGATTGGCCCGATCATGCCCGACATGCCGCGCAAGCTTGCAAACGCGCCCTGCAGGACGCCCTGCTCCGAAACCCCGGCAAGCCGCGTCGCGATCGACTGGAAAGCCGGACCGGCCAATCCCCAAAGGGCCATCAGCGGCAGGGCGGCGACGAAAGCTTGCCCGGTGGGCGCCCAGGCGGCGGCGATCAAGCCGCAAATTCCGAAGGCCAGCCCCGCCAGGGCGGTCGGCAACTCGCCAAATTTTTTCACCGACTGCCGCACCAGACCCGCCGAGACCAGCGTCTGGGCGATCCCGACCAGCGCCAGCGCCATGCCGGTGGTGGCCGCGTCCCAACGATAGCGATAGTCGGTATAGAGCACGAAAATGCCCGGCAGCGATTCATGCGCCAGATAGGACAGGAACACCGCAAGCGCCAGCAAGGCGAGCGCCGGTTCGCGCGTCAGGAAGCGCAGCGAACCCAACACATTCGCCGTCCGCCAGACGATCTTCTTGGTGCGGTTTTCCGGCGCCAGCGACTCCGGCAGCACGAAATAGCCATAGAGCGCGTTGAGGAAGGAGAAGCCGGCCGAGCCCCAGAAGGGCAGCCGCAAGTCGATCTGGCCGAGCCAGCCGCCGATCGCCGGCCCGAGCACGAAGCCGAGGCCGAAGGCGCCGCCGAGCATGCCGAAACGCGCGGCGCGTTTTTCGGCCGGAGTGATGTCGGCGATATAGGCGCTGGCGGCGGAGAAACTGGCGGCGGCGGCGCCCGAAATCAGCCGCCCGAGGAACAGCCAGCCCAGCGTCGGAGCGAGCGCCATGACAACATAATCGAGCCCAAGCCCGAGATTGGACCAAAGCACCACCGGACGGCGTCCGAACCGGTCCGACAAGGCCCCGAGCACAGGCTGGAAGACGAACTGCATGAAGGCCCAGGCGATGCCGAAATAGCCGACCATGCGCGAAGCCTGCTCGAAGTCGCCGCCCTCGAACGAGACGATGAGTTTCGGCAGCACCGGAATGATGACGCCAAGAGCAATCATGTCGAGGGCGACAGTGACGAAAATGAAGAGGAAGGCCGCCTTGCCGGGCTTGTAATTTTGCGACGCCATCCGCTTCTCCGACACTGACCCGCGCGAGACGCAGGCGTAAAACCGCCTTTCGCTCTAACGCGTCGGCCCCCGTCGAGGCAAATGAAATTCACAATATTTGCATCGGCGGCCCGCGTTTTCGCGTCAAGCAGCCACGGGAATGCAGACAGCGCCGCAGTTTCCGTCGTGACGCCCGCAGCCGCGTCCGCGCTCTAAAACAGGAATTTCACGAACAGCACCGCATAGGTCATGTTCTTGCCGCCGGCCTCGGTCAGCGCCGGACCGGCATAAAATTGCGCCAGAATCGCCCCCAATTGCCAGAACTGATCGGCCTGCCAACGCGCGTCGATGGAAAATTCGCTCCCTACCCGCAGGCCTGAAACTTTGTTGGTGTTAGGGATTTGGGTCATGCCGCTGCCATAAAGGCCGTCCGTCGTCGAGACCCGCCACAGCAGGTCGAGGCCGAGAATGACGTTGACCCGATCGGCGGGCGTAAAGCTGAACACCGGTCGAATATCCCGGACATTGGCGGGAACCAGCACCGGCGTTTCCGCAAAATAGGGCAGGCGCGGGAACATGGCGTTGAAAGTTCCGATGGTCCTCGAATGCGCGTTGTCGCCGCTGGCTTGATTGATCGAAAAGCCGAAACGCGGCTTGATATCCACATTTTCGGGCGTATAGCCGAACACCCCGGCGAGCAGATAAGCCTGCACCGGCTGCGTCCGGAACGTGCCGATCTGATCGGAAGCCTCGAAATTCCAGTCGAATCCGTTCGCCGCGCCGAACAGGCGCACGCCATAGGTTTCGATCCTTTCAACTCCCGTCAGGCCGCGAAACCTGGCCTGCGTATTGGAATAATCCAGCGCGTAAAGATCGCTTCTCAGTGGGCCGGCCAGCGGCGTCGTCACATAGAGCCCACCCAGATGCTGGGCGGCGTTGGTGCTGTCGTTCATGGCATAGGGACTGTCCACCGTGGGCTGCACGGCGAGAATGTCGACGCTCGCCTCGCCAATCTTGTCGATGAAGCGGAAACCGTCGAAATCCCGCCGCACGTTCGGTCCCTCGCGCACGGCGATCAACCGCTGATAGCCGTACAGCAGTTCCTCCCTGCCATAGCGAAAAGTTGGAGCATCGCCGAAAGGCGACGGCAGGCGCAGATCCGCGAAATGCTGCATCAGGTCGAAGCGGTCGACATCGGTGGTCGAGGGCGCGCCGCGCTCGCCGAAAATGCGCTGGTCGCCGAGCTGGACAAAGGCGCGGAAATAATCGGTGACGTGCAGGTCGCCGTCGAGCAGCAGCCTTTGCAGTTGATAGGAGCTGGCGGCCGGCGTCTTGATTCCATAATTGATATTGACGTAATTTTCGTGGCGCTCGCGGATTTCGCCCCCGAGCGTTAGGAAGATCGGCCCGAAATCGCTGGCGCCAAGCGGAATATATTTGAGCCTTTCCCAAGGCGTCGGATCGCTCTTGCGCGCGAGCCAGGAAAAATCCTCATTGTAGCGCAGGCTTTGAAACGGGGGATCGAACTGCATCGGGCTTTCCGCTCGCGCCGCCCCCGCCGCCAACGACAAACAGAGCCCCAGCCCGCCCCACTGGGCGAGGCGCCCGATCGGAACCATGAATTCCTCCCCGGCGCCGTTCGAGCGGCGCGCCAATTTGGCGCCAAGGCGGACCCAACCGCAGCGCGACAGCATATCGAATGGAGATCCTAGCCTTTTTTCGGGGCCAGTTGTTTGACATGGCGCAACTTCCGGCGACCCTGACGGACGGAACAGGCGTTGGCGCCGATACGCCCGCCAAGGCGCCAAATCCACAGGCGGGGAAAAATTGTTTTCGTTATGTTCACATCGGGCGCGATTTCGTGGTAAGCAAGGCCACCTCTTATATGCGAATCCGAACAGGACTCATGGCTGACCATTCCGATCTTTTTGGCGCTTCCCCTTCCGCCGCCGGCAAACCCGCGCGCGACAGAAAGCCCGCCGTCGAGCCGAGAAAGCCGCAAAACGGGGCCACCTTGAATGAGGCCGACTATAACGCCTCGTCGATCGAGGTTCTGGAGGGGCTGGAGCCGGTGCGCCGGCGCCCCGGCATGTATATTGGCGGCACCGACGACACCGCCCTGCACCATCTGTTCGCCGAAGTGCTCGACAACGCCATGGACGAGGCCGTCGCCGGCCACGCCACCCGTATCGAAGTGCATTTCGAGGACGACTCCTATCTGACGGTTACCGACAACGGACGCGGCATTCCGGTCGACCCGCATCCAAAATTCCCAAAAAAATCGGCGCTCGAGGTCATCATGACGACGCTGCATTCCGGCGGCAAATTCGATTCCGGCGCCTATCAGACCTCCGGCGGACTGCATGGCGTCGGCGTCTCGGTGGTCAATGCGCTGTCCGAGCGGCTCGAAGTCGAGGTGGCGCGCGGGCAGATGCTCTACCGCCAGGTTTTCGAGCGCGGCGCCCCGCTGGGCAGGCTCGAGACGGTCGGGCCGGTCAAGAACCGGCGCGGCACCAGGCTGCGCTTCAGAGCCGATCCGCAGATCTTCAAAGAAAACGCCCGTTTCAGCCCCGCCCGTCTTTTCAGAATGGCGCGCGCAAAAGCCTATCTGTTCGGCGGCGTCGAAATCCGCTGGAAATGCGCTCCCGCCCTGCTCGACGCCAACGGCAAGACGCCGCCTGAGGCGGTGTTCCATTTTCCCGGCGGCCTCAAGGATTATCTCGCCGCCGACATCGAGGGCAAGGAACTGGTCGCAGAGCCTTTCTTTACCGGAAGGGTCGAAAAGGCCGAACGCCACGGCTCGCTAGAATGGGCGGTGACCTGGCTCGCCCATGACGACGGCTTCGTCCATTCCTATTGCAACACCATTCCGACCGCCGACGGCGGAACCCACGAATCCGGCCTGCGTCTCGCACTGTTGCGCGCGCTCAAGGATCATGCGGAACGCATCGGCCAGGGAAAGCGCGCAAGCGCAGTCACCACCGACGACATCATGAACGGTTGCGCGGCGCTGATATCGGTGTTCATCCGCGAGCCCGAATTCCAGGGCCAGAACAAGAGTCGCCTGATGAGTCTGGAAGCCTCGCGCATTGTCGAAAGCACGATTCGCGATGCTTTCGACCATTGGCTCGCAGCCTCGCCCGCCCAGGCGAAAAGTCTGCTCGACTGGGCGATCGAGCGCGCCGAGGAGCGCCTGCGCCGCCGCGCGGAAAAAGATGTCGCCCGCAAGAGCGCCACCCGGAAACTGCGCCTGCCTGGAAAGCTCGCGGACTGCACGAATAACTCCTCGCAAGGCTCTGAACTATTTATCGTTGAGGGCGATTCGGCGGGAGGTTCGGCGAAACAGGCCCGCGACCGCGCCAATCAGGCCATCCTGCCGTTGCGCGGAAAAATCCTCAATGTCGCCAGCGCGACGCGCGACAAGCTCACCGCCAACCAGCAACTCGGTGACCTCATCCAGGCGCTGGGCGCGGGAACCGGCGCCCAGTATCGCACCGAGGATCTGCGTTACGACAAGGTCATCATCATGACCGACGCCGATGTCGATGGCGCGCATATCGCCTCGCTGCTGATCACTTTTTTCTATCGGCAAATGCCCAAGCTGATCGACGAGGGCCATCTTTATCTCGCCGTGCCGCCGCTCTACAAACTGACGCAAGGGGTTAAGATCGCCTATGCGCGCGACGAGGCCCATCGCGACGAATTGATTCGCACGATTTTCTCCGGTCGCGGCAAGGTCGAGATCAGCCGGTTCAAGGGGCTGGGCGAAATGATGCCGGCGCAACTCAAGGATACCACCATGCATCCGGGCAAGCGCACCCTTCTCAAGGTCGGCATTGCCGAAGAGGACCGCGAGGAAACCGCCGATTCGGTCGAAAGATTGATGGGAACAAGGCCGGAGGCGCGTTTCGCCTTCCTGCAGGAGCGCGCCGCCTTCGCTGCCGCCGCCGATCTGGTCGATCTTTGATTTTTGGAGGAGTATAGCATGCAGGACTCTGTTGACCTCGCGCCGCAAACTTACGACCGGACGCAGATCGTGCTGCATTGGGCCATCGCCCTGCTGATTTTCGGCCTCTATGCGGTCGGGCTCAGCATCGATCTGTTCGACAAGCCCGTTCGTCCGTTCATCATCAACCTGCACGCGGTATTCGGCCTGACGCTGTTGCTTCTCGTCGTTGTGCGGATATTCTGGCGCTTGACCCACAAGAGCCCGCCGCTTCCAGCCAACATGAGCCCCTTGTTCCAGAAGGCCGCCGCCGCCGGCCATGGCCTGCTCTATCTGTTGACGGTCGCCATACCGCTGCTTGGCGTTCCGGCCTTTTTGTATCGCGGACGCCCGCTCGATCTCGGCCTGATCCAGATCCCGGCGCCGTTCGAAGCCAACCGCGACCTCGCCCATCAGGTCACCGAAATCCACGGCCTGCTGGCCAATATCCTGATCGCTCTGGTCGTCGGTCATGTGCTGGTCGCGCTTTATCACCAGTTCGTGCTGCGCGACGATCTGCTGACGCGGATGAGGCCGCGCTAGGAAGGATTTTGAAACGCCGGAGACCATTTCGATAGGGATATGGGGTTGAAACAATTGATAATCGCCTGTTCGACGAATGGGAAATCGTCGAACGGGCGCAACGCTCTGTTTACCGAGATCTGCGATAGATACCGCATCCGGTCTGGAGCTTTCGCATGTATGGTCTTTCATCGCCGCCGGAAAACGGCAGAAGCACGGCGTTCGACCGACTGTTGTTGATTTGCGCCCTGCTCACGCTGGTCTGCGTCCTCGGGGCCCATGAAATGGATCGGTTGGCGCAAGACGGCGTGCTTCCCGCGCGCCTGTTCGCCCGCGCAGCCCCTCATCCGGGCGTCGACCCTTCCGCCACGGCGTCGATCGCGCTCCGTACCTCGACCGCCGGGCTGACCCCCTGCGGCCCCAATTAAGCCCTTCGCTTAGAAAAACATTGACATCGACGCCACTTCGACTAAAGGTCCGGTCGGCGTTTTGGGATTCGCGCGCGCCCGCCGTTGCATCGACGGCGTTTCAATGGGATCGGATTGAACTGGATCGGTTTCGATTCGGGGCGGCAAATACGCCGCTTCCAGGCCGTCCGCAGCCAGCCACACTTTCCGCCAGACGCGATCCTTCGTCAAAGCCGCCTTGATCAGCCGCTTCAATCAAACCCTCTATTGGGACGTTTAATGCAATTTTCCGAACTCGGGCTCAGCGAAAAAGTGCTGCGCGCCGTAGAAGCCTCAGGCTACACAATTCCGACGCCGATTCAGGCGCAGGGCATACCTTTCGCCCTCACCGGCCGCGACGTCCTCGGCATCGCCCAGACGGGCACCGGCAAGACCGCCGCCTTCGTACTCCCGATGCTGTGCCGGCTCGAACAGGGCCGCGCCCGCGCCCGCGTGCCGCGCACGCTGATACTGGAGCCGACGCGCGAACTCGCGGCGCAGGTCGAGGAAGCCTTCATCAAATACGGCTCCCAGCACAAGCTCAATGTCGCCCTGCTGATTGGCGGCGTCTCCTTCGCCGACCAGGAAACCAAGATCATGCGCGGCGCCGACGTGCTGATCGCCACGCCCGGCCGCCTGCTCGACTTTTTCGAACGCGGCAAGCTGCTGCTCAGCGGCATTGAAATACTCGTCATCGACGAGGCGGACCGCATGCTCGACATGGGTTTCATCCCGGACATCGAGAAAATCTGCAAAATGGTGCCATTCACCCGGCAGACCTTGTTCTTCTCCGCGACCATGCCGCCGGAGATCACCCGCCTGACCGAGCAGTTTTTGCATCAGCCCGCCCGCGTCGAAGTCGCCCGCGCCGCCTCCACCGCCGAAACCATTACCCAGTTGATGGTCGCCTCGCATGGCGGCGGCGACAAGCGCGAGACCCTGCGCCGATTGTTGCGAGAGGCCGACGGACTCAAGAACGCCATCGTGTTCTGCAACCGCAAGCGCGATGTCGCCATCGTCCACAAAAGCCTTGAAAAGCATGGTTTTCCAGTCGGCTGCCTGCATGGCGACATGGACCAGAGCGCCCGCATGGCCTCGCTCGACGCCTTCAAGAACGGCGCGGTGGACATACTCGTCTGTTCCGATGTCGCGGCGCGCGGCCTCGACATTCCCGACGTCAGCCATGTCGTCAATTTCGACGTGCCGACCCATTCGGAAGATTACGTCCATCGCATCGGCCGCACCGGTCGCGCCGGCCGCTCCGGGGTCTCGCTGACCATCGTCACCGGCGACGACGGCAAATATATCGCCCAGATCGAGGACCTGATCAAAAGAAAGATCGACTGGCTCGGCCCGAAAGTCGCGGAACTCGGCGAAGCGCAATATACCGAGCGCGACCGCGAGCGCTCCGCGCGCGGCGAGCGTTCCGGCGCCTCGTCCCGGCGCGGCGGACGCGCGCCGTCGGCTGGACGCGGGCCGCGTCCCGAGCGCAGCGCGCGTTCCAGTCCGGTGGAGCGCGTTCAACCTTCGGAAAACGCCGAGCGCCCGCGTCCCGCCGAACGCGCGCAATCTGCAGAACGGCCCGAGCGCGCCCGACCTGCGGAGCGGGCCGAACGCGCACATCCCGTAGATGCGGAAGCACGCGGGCCGCGGCAGAAACCGCGCGAATATGAAGCGCGGGGCGAGCGCAATTTTTCAAGGGACGAACAGCGCCCGCGAAGCGGCGGGCAAAAGGTCGACAACGATCCGCCGGTGATTGGCCTCGGCGACCATGTTCCCTCCTTCCTGCTCCGCCCGGCGCGGATCAAAGGCGCCAAGCCTGCCGAATAGGCATTCAGGCCAGATTCTCCAACAGCTCGAGCGACAGGCCGGCGCAATCGTCCAATTTCACGCTGGCGCCCGTGAAATCGCTGTCGCTGAAGGCGCTGCGCACGGCGATGACGCGCAGACCCGCCGCGAGGGCGGATAGCACGCCATTGCGCGAGTCCTCGATGGCGACACAATTTTCCGCCGGCTTGCCCAACAGGCGCAGCGCGAGAACATAGACGTCGGGCGCCGGCTTCTTGCGCGAAACCATGTCTCCCGCCACGACCACCGGAAAGACATCGCGCCATTGCGCGCCCAGGGTGGCGAGGAGCAAGGCTTCGACATTGGCTGGCGTGGTGGTGGTGGCGATGGCGAGGGTAAGCCCTCGCTCCCGCGCCCGCGCCAGGAATTCGGCGATGCCGGGGCGCAATGCGATTTCACCCTCCGCGACCATCCGGGTGTAGATTTCCGTCTTTCGCTTGTGCAGCGCGGCAATGGCTTCCGTCGTCACAGGTCCCTTGTCCGTTTCGCGCGAAAGATATTGGCCGATCCGCTCCTTGCCGCCCGTCACCGCCAACAAATCGAGATAGAGGGCCTCGTCCCAAACCCAGGACAGCCCGAAGTCGGAAAAAGCCCGGTTGAAGGCGAGACGATGCACCTCTTCCGTTTCCGCCAAAGTGCCGTCCACGTCGAAAATGAGGGTGTCGATCAAGGCCGTCTCTCTCTCCGAGGGGTCAAGTCCGAGCCGCAAGTTCGCGCAGTCGGCGCGAAAAAGAAATTTAATATTTCATATGTTCTGGTTAGATTTTCTGAACTGCCGGCTCGAAGAGCCCGTCACGGAGGCAGCACGCCGAAAATCTTGCGCAGGAAACCCGGCGCGATCGCCGACAGCGGATTGACCGTCAAGGAAGGGGAAGTGAACTTGCCGCTGACGCGGTAATTCAGACCGATCAACCCTTCTTGTGAGCCGCCGACCAGAATGCCGATCACCGGCAATTGGCCGAACAGATTATTCACGCCATAAGCCGGCACGAACACGCCGGTCAGGTCGAGCGCGTCGCGGTCGAAATCGACCCAGCCTTCGAGGGTCGAACCGATCGAGGGGCTCGAAATCGTGCCGTCCTGGATGGTCAGCCGCCCGTTTCTCTTGTCGAGCAAAGCATAGAGCCGGGAAAAGGCCATGGCGTTGGGATCGATCTTGACCTTGGCGGTGATTGGCTCGGCATTGGGAGACGACACGAAACTGCGCAGGGCCGGCTCGCCGCGCAGCACGAATTGGAGGATTTCGAGAGATCCCGACAGGCCGCCGTCGGAGAGCTTGAAGGCGCCTGTCAGCCGCCCGCCCTCCATATGACTATAAAGGTCGAGAAAACCGAGCAGGGCGCCGGCGTCGGAAGTGGATACCCTCAGCAGCGGCGGGCCGCCGTCAGCGGCGCCGATGGCCGCCTGCAGCGCGTCGCCGCCGAGTTTCCCCTTGAAGTTCAGGGTCTGGTACTGGCCGCCCTTGCGAACCGCGCGCAGATCGGCATTCGAGACGATCTGGCGATTGGCGCCCGACATCAAGGTGGCGTTGAGGGACAGGTCAAAATCGGCGGCGTCGCCGCCGCCATTCGACGCCGACAGGTTTTTCAGGAAAGGACGCGCGTCGATGGCCGCGCCCCGCGCGACGACCTTGAGCATGTCGCCGCTACGCGTCGTGTCGATTTCGAGACTGTCGCCGGGCGAGAACCGGATCTGCGGGAATTTGGCCGAAACCAGCGCGCCATCGGCGGAAAACTGCATCGCGCCCCGCGCCGACGGGCCGGAGCCATCGAAAACGATTTGGTCGAGATTGGCGCCGCCGCGCTCGTCCTCGCGAAAGGCGAAGGTCGCCTTGGCCGCGCGCCCGGCCGGCTTGTACAGGCCGGGAACGGGATAGTTCAGGCCGGTTTTGGTCATGTCCAGCTCCACCTGGGCCTGCGGCCGCGCCGCGCCGACCTCGGCGACAATCTTCACCGCCACCGGCCCGGCGACGGTCGCGCCGAAACTGAAACCCGCCTTGGCGCGCCCGGCCTCGTCGAGATTGAAGGCGATGGCTCCCTGCGCCGGCTCCGAGCCTTTGCGGTTCAGTTCGAGCGTCGCCGGCGCTCCGAAAAGTTTGCCCGTCCCGGTGACGCGGGTGACGCCGCCCTCGAGGCTGACCGCCAACGTGGCCTGGTCAAGCTTTTCCTTGCCGACCAGGCGCTCGGCGGAAAAATTCTCGACCTTTCCGGAGACGTCGATCGCAGCGAGCGACGGATCGAAAACCGGGGTCAGCTTGGTGCGATAAGTGAAAACAGCGTCGAACTGGCCCCGTGTGGTCTTCGGGTCGAGCGGCAGGCTGGCGACTTTGGCGAAGGCGGGTTTGGCCAGCAATTCGCCGAGCGCTTCGAGACCGCCCCTGGCCCGCGCCGTCACGCTGAGGGCGGGCGGTCGAGTCGCGAAATCCGGCATCGACAACACGCCATCCGACAGTTCGATCCGGTGGCCCGGCGCGGCCTCGATGGCGGCGACGCTTCCGGTCACGCGAGCGGCGCGTCCGCTCGAATGTCCCTGCCCGTTGAGCCCGGTCACGGGCGGCGCGTCGTCGACAAAGGTGAAGGAGGCGTCCTTGAAGGTGTAATCGATGGCGATGCGGTCATCCATCGGCGGATGTTGCGCCCGCATCATCCGCAGGTCGATTTCGTCGAGATCGATGGCCATGCGGGCGCTCTCCAGCGTCCCGCCAAGCAGGTGGTCGCCGGCCCAGCCGCGCACCGGCGCCCCGGCGGCGTTGGGCCAGATCGCCAACAACCCCGCCGCCGTCATCCGACCGGCGGCGATACCCAGGCGCAGATGCGGCCCATTGACCCAGTCGACCGTGCCCTGAAAAGCGGCCGAGACCTCCGGTCCGGTCATCTCGATCCGGCCGATTTCGAGGATCTTGTTGGACAGGTCGAGGCTCAACGCGCCTTGAAATGTGGAAATGGCCACGGACTTTTCACCGGCGCGATCCGGTCCAATGATTCCCGGCTCGGTTTGTTTGAAGGCGATGTTCCATGGCGCTGCGTCACTCGCCGGCGGGGTGATCGACCCATTGAGGAAGAAACGGGTGGCGCCGGAGAAGATCTGCGCCTGTTCAATGAGGACGCGATGATTGGCGCCATCCCAATGGGCGGCGGCGAAGACTTCGTCGATGAACACCGGCGGAAAATCCGGGTCGTCGAAGCGCCAGAAACCTTCGCTCAAGCCCAGCCGGGCGTTGGCCGCAATGACATGTCCGCCCGCGGCGAAGGAGGCCTCGGCCTTGACCGAGAGCGGAATGTCGGAATCGATCGGCAGCGCGGTTTTTCCGGCCAGCAGCGCGATTTCGTCGATGGAAAAGCCGCTGGCCTCGACCGACAGGTCATGCGGTTCGCCGCGGGCGCCGCGCGCGAAACCCTTCACGCTCCATTTGCCGCTTGGGCCTCGGGCCGAAATGGCGATCTGGGCGACGCCTCTCCCGGCGACCCGCTTGCGGCCGAGCGAAAATTCGAAATTGTCGAATGTGCGCTTCTGTCCGGCCGCCAGGTCGACGAACAGCAGACGCCCGCGCCTGATCCCGAAATGATCGAGCGCGGCGATGGGACTGTCACCGCCGGAGGCGAAGTCGAAAATCGAATTGATCGCTCCGCCCGCCTGCCGCAGAATTTTTCCGCGCGGCGCCGGCGTCGGCGCCGAGGTCGGCGGCGCGACCGAACTCTGGTCCGGCGCCGGCGCGCTCGCGCTGGAATCCGCCGCCGCCGGGGTTTCCCTGGGCGCCCCGGCGGGCGCCTCGTCGCCGGCATTGAGGTCGAGACCGCCATCGGGCCGGATCAGCAATTCGACACGGAGGTCCTCCAGTTCGACGCGCTCCGGCCTGAAGCTCAAGGTCAGGAGCGACAAAGGGTCGAAGATCAGTTCGGCTTTCGGCGCGCTCAGAATGCGATGGCCGTCGGCCCGGCTCACATTGAAGCCGTCGAGCGCCAGCGCCAGGCCCTGGTCCCGGCGCTCGAGCGCCAAGCCTCCGATTTCCAGGCGATAGGCTGGCCCCAGCCGATTCTGCAGCGTCGAGGTCAGGAAAGGTTTCAGCGTGTCGAGATTGAGTTTGCCCATGGCCAGCACGGCGACGAGCAGGCCTAACCCGCAGATCAGCGCCAGCAGCAACAGCGACAGGCCGGCGCCGGCCGCGCGATGCGGCCGCCACCGCCGCCGCTTGCTCTTCAGCGGCGGCTTTTCCTCTGCTGTTTCCGGCGTTTCGACCAAGGCTTGAGCTTCCTCCGGCGGGCGAATTTTATCTTTGGGGCGCGTCCCCGCGTCGCAACCGCGCGATGCGGAGATTTTACGCCGGCGCGAAACTTTCAATTTCCGCGCTACGCGCCTCTTTTTTCGCCTCGCGAACGCTTCGTTTCTGCGCCATGCGCGAACTTCCTTTTTTCCGCTAGGCGCAAGCCCGCGAATCGCCTTCTATGATAGAAGACCGAAGGGTTCCGGCTCAAGCTGGCGGGCGACGTAAGGTTTTGTCCGAATGCCCGGTATTTACGACGAAAGGAAGGCCGATGCCGGATCCATTAAAGACGGGCGACGCCGCCCCCGATTTCAAGCTGCCGCGCGACGGCGCCGGTTCCCTGTCGCTCGCCGATTTCAAGGACAAGAAACTCGTCCTCTATTTCTATCCGAAGGACGACACTTCCGGCTGCACCGCCGAAGCCATCGCGTTCAACGGGCTGGCCGGCGAATTTGCAGCCATCGGCGCCGCCATTGTCGGCGCCTCGCCCGATCCGGTAAAGGCGCACGACAAGTTCCGGAAAAAGTACGAACTGACGTTCCCCCTCCTCGCCGACGAATCCAAACAAATTCTCGAAGCCTATGGCGTCTGGGTCGAGAAGAGCATGTATGGCCGCAAATATATGGGCGTAGAACGCACGACTTTCCTGATCGGCGCGGATGGCCGGATCGCCCAAGTCTGGCGCAAGGTCAAGGTTCCGGGCCATGCCGAGGAAGTGCTGGCGGCGGCGCGAAAATTGTAACCTCGGGTGGCCACCTTGGCGAAACATTAACCATGCTGACCTAAATTTCTCCATGAAATCCGGCGCCGCCGCTCCGGGCGACGTTCGGGATGGGGAAAATGCACGCCGATAACAGCATCGCCAAGGCGGGACGGCCCCGGGTCCAGTTGCATTTAGCCTTTAGGAATTTCCGTCGTGAATTGACCTTGCCGCCGGCCTTGGCCTTAACGTCGGTCGGCCTCGTCGTGGCCCTGCTCGTCTCCTGTTTGGGCGTCGGCGCCTGGCCGATGCTGCGCGACGACATGCTCGCTTCGCTGTTGCGGCGCCAAGTAAGGATGCAACGCGCCTATGAGGATCGCATCGCTGACTTGGGCGCGCAGATCGACGCCCTCTCGTCCAGACAGAGGCAGGATCGTGAGGCGTTCGAGTTGCGTGTGACGGAATTTGCCGCGCGACAGGCGCAACTCGAAACCCGCACCGACCGCGTCGCCGCGATTGCGGCGCAGGTCAATCCGGCGGCGCAATTCAACGCCGCCACGACCGCTATCGCCATCGTGGCGCGCCCTGCGCTTGCAAAGCCGGCGGCTTCCGCCAGACCGGCGGCGACGGCGGCGTTCGCGCCGGATGGTTTCGACCTTCGTCGCACCCATCCGCTCGATCCGCCGCGCGAGGACGTCTCCGAAAACGCGCCTCCCGCGCCGCCGGAAAAATCCATCGGCGATCTGACAAGGAATTTCGACCGCATAGAACAGCGCCAGATCGCCGCCCTGGGCAGCTTGAGCGCCCCCGCCGCCGCCCGGGCCAAGCGACTACGCCAGGCTTTCGACGAAGCCGGCCTGCCGGTCGAAAGGCTGATGCGCCATGCCGACGGATTTGGCGCGGAGAAAGCCGGCGGCGCCGGCGGGCCTTTCGAGCCGGCGCCAATAGAGCAATGTGCGAAAAAGTGGACGCCGATTTTTCGTAAAAACATTGCGAAAATAAAGGAATCCAGCGTCGATTGCGATTCATCCGAATCGCAATC
>NZ_CAIUXT010000067.1 GCF_903903185.1 uncultured Rhodoblastus sp. | reverse complement strand
GCCCAACCGCGTACTCTAAGCCGGCCGGCCATCGTTCTGGATCCGGGCAGCGATATCCCAGCCGCTGTAGAAGCTCTGCGGCAATTTTGGATGCCGATAAGGTTCGCCCCGGGGACGTAGGTTGTTGGGGGCTTGCGCCGAGCGAAGGGTATCCTCGTGCCGCTAACGATCAATCCACGACGCAGGCCCGGCGCCGCCGCCAGCATCGGCGCGACAGCCTGCTCGAAAAGCGCTCTGAGCGGATCGGGGCGACGCCGCCCCCGCGGTTTTTCTTTGTTGATGGAAGGCGAGGGGCGTTGGACGGTGCGCCGGTAACAAAATTGGTTATAATTCCGGTTATAATGTTTTTCGGCCCTGCGTTGAAATCATTGATTTTACTGCGGTAATCTAATGTATGAGCGGTTTCCCTTCACCCGCTCCAATTTGCAACACGTCGTCGATTTTGCTGAAACGCTTGAAACAGCAGGGGTTTCATGCGCATTCCGGCCATGAGGCCGGTTATTTCACTGGTTGGAATCAAGCGGGTTCATGACCTGTCGATCCAAACCGGGACGGATAAAAGTCAGCTTCGGCGTCCGGTCGAAACGCGATCGGGAAATCGTCGTCTCGGCGAGCCGCGTCGAAAATGGGTCGAACCGCGACGGGTTTGCCGGAGACTCCAACTTGCCAATAGGATGGAGCCATCATGAGCCCTGCGACCAATAAATTTTCACCTGAGGTGCGCGCCCGCGCTGTGCGGTTGGTGATGGAACGCGAGGGCGTCCATCTGGCGAAACGCGCGCCGGTTTCCATCTTGGCCCTTCGGTCTGGCGCGCCGCGCCACACCGGCAAAATTCCCCTGGAGCCTTATCCGATCCGATGCGATGGAAACGGATCGGGGCTATAGTTTCTTGTTTTTGCGTGTTTTCTTCACGCGAACCAATATCCACTTCGCTGGAAAACGCTCTAGCCGGGCAAAAAATTGCGTGCGCGTATTTCCCGGGGCGGCAAAGGTCGGTATAAGTCCGATGAGACGAACCTAAACCGGGGCTGAACTGAAATGTCGATGTACAATCTCGCATTCGATAGCGCTATCCGATGACGAAATCCGGCGATTGGTCAAAATTCAGATCTCCCGCGGCGATCGAACGACTGCTTTTTTTCCTGACCTTGCTGGCCGGCGTGGCGACGATCTGGATACCCGCGCGGCTTCCGATGGTTGACCTGCCCCAGCATGCGGCGCTGGTCGCCGAGTGGCGCGAGCTTCTTGAAGGACGCTTCCCCTGGTCGGACCTTGTCCAAACCGATTACAAGATTGCCTATCTTCTCGGCTACGCGTCGCTCCTGCCGCTGACCTATCTGATGAGCGCTTCGGCGGCGATAAAATTATTGCTCACCATCGCCTTTGTCGCTTTCGTTGGCCTGTGCATTCTGCTGCGCCGCGAACTCGGCGCCGATAAAAGGCTGGACTGGCTGTTTTTTTTCGGATTCTTCGGTTTTGCTTGGCATTGGGGCTTTTTTACCTATCTTTGCGCGGCGCCGTTGGTGATTCTTTTTCTTATTCTGGCGCATCGCCAGGCAAACTTAAACAGCGTTAAAAATCAATCGCTCCTCGTGTTTGTCGGATTTTTACTTCTCCTCTCGCACGGATTGCAGTTCCTGTTCGCGGTTGTCATCGGCGGAATTTTTATTTTACTTGATGGCGAGCCTGTTCTCAAAAAAGTAAAATCGTATATTCCTTATTATATTCTTGCGGCCCTGCTGATCGGGTTTTTGTTGATTACCCGGACCGCGGATTCGGCTGTCGAGAAAAAAATCCTGTTTGGCGAATCGCTGTTTTGGCGGCCGATCCATGCGCTGTTCCAGGTCTCGGGCGACCGCAATCGCGAATGGTACCGGATCATTCCCTCGTTCGTCGCTTTCGCCATGCCGCTTGCGCTTCGCCTTCGGCCAGGGTCGGCGCAGGCCTGGGCGCCTTTTGCGGTCTGCCTCGCCATTCTGCTTTTCGTGCCCTATTACATTCTCGACACCTATTATGTTTATCAGCGTTTCGGACTGTTCTTGCTCCCCTTCTGGGCGCTGGCCTTCAAGGCGGAAAGTCCGGAGCGCGCGCCGAACCGATGGTCCCAAGTTCGTTTCGTGGTCCTGGCGATATCGGCGCTTGCGGCCATCGCCCTGCATGGCCAGCGGCAGTGGACCATCAGCCGGCACGCCGCCGGGTTCGAGACCCTTCTTGCGTCGGCGGAGCCGAACCGGCGGGCGCTGTCGCTCGTCTTCCATCAATGGGAAGACTATGCGCCAATGCCGGCGTTGATGCATTACCCGAGTTGGTACGCGGCTGAAAAGGGCGGATTTGTCGATTTCAACTTCGCCTATTTTCAGACGGCGATCGTTAAATATCGCCCGGGTCAGACCCCCGCCTTCAGTAAGTCTTACGGTTACATTCCGCCTATGGAGGAACTGACCGGCTATCTCCCGCTTTACGACTACATATTCATCCGCGGAACATCGGAAGACGTGAAGCTGGTGCTTGAAAACAGCGGCCGGTGCCAGTTCAGGTTGCGCGCCGAGGACGGGCCTTGGCGACTCCTCGAAAAAGTCCACTGCGCCGAATAGGCCTGAAACGGCGAAGCGGACCGGTCGGGGCGTTTCTGCTCGCCTTTCGCGCGGCGAGCACAGGGTCAAGGGCCGGTGCGAAAAATGGTTCCGCTGCTGAAAATGGCTGAAATGCTTGCTTTGGCTTGTCGGCTCGGGCAAAAGGATGCCCTGACGATTAATTTGAGGTCAATCGCATCCTTTTGTGACGGTTCGTCACAAAAATTGGATGAGAGGGAACAGACGGAGAAGCGGAACGATGAAGACAAGGCGGGTCGAAATGGTAGGTGTTTCCTTTTATACAAATCATCTTCCTGGTGAAGATTTTCGTTGTTTTACCTCTATTGGTTTTGCGCCCGGGGCGCCTGCGAAGCGAGAATGCCAATAATGCCTGACGTTCTCGAACAATCGCCTGTGCGCGCGTTTCCCGGTTCAATCGATATTGTGGTTCCTTGCCACAACGAGGCGGAAGCCCTCCCCTTGTCGACTCCGACGGTCATTGACCTGATGCGGTCTTTGATAGCCAGGAACGGGGCGAATGATTGTCGTCTCCGCCTCGTGCTGGTCGATGACGGCAGTCGAGATCGCACCTGGGAGGTGATCAAGGATCAGGCGCGCCAATTCCCCGAGGTGACGGGCATAAAGCTCGCGCGCAATTTCGGCCACCAGAACGCGCTCTTGGGCGGCTTGAGCCGCGCCAACGCCGAGGTGGTGATTTCGCTCGACGCGGATCTGCAGGACGACCCGAAGGCGATGGAGGCGATGATCGAAAAATATCGCCACGGCGCCGAAATCGTGTTTGGCGTCCGCGAGGAGCGCGCGACCGACACTGTGTTCAAACGCTCGACCGCCGTCGGTTTCTATCGGATCATGAATGCGCTCGGCATTAATCTCGTTCATAATCATGCCGACTATCGTTTGATGTCGCGGAAGGCGCTTCGCGTTCTTCTTGAGTATAATGAGGTCAATCTATTTTTGCGCGGTGTTGTCGCCAGCATGGGGTTCAAGACAGCGATCGTAGAATATGCAAGGTCAAGCAGGGTCGCCGGATCGACATCCTATAATATCGCAAAAATGTTAGGATTAGCTCTCACAGGTCTATTGTCGTTCTCCTCGTTACCCTTGCGCATGATTGCGGTTGCTGGCTTTTTCGCAAGCCTTCTGTCGCTTTTTATCGCCTTGTGGGTCTTGTTCTCCGCGTTGTTCGAACGCCAATACATTGTGCCTGGATGGGCGTCGTTGCTGCTTCCGATCAGCCTGTTTGGCAGTCTGCAACTCCTTTCCGCAGGCATCATCGGCGAATATATCGGCCGCATTTACCTGGAAGTGAAGCGGCGGCCACGCTTCATCCTCGACGACGTCGTCGACGGGAGGCGCCTCGATGGGTCGGTCGCCTTCAGGGACGAGGACGTCGTCGCCGACGCGGACTGAAGGTCCGGCAGCCCAGATAAGGTCCTGGTTTCGGCCAAAGAAGCTTACCGTTCGACGTCCTGGCGTTTGACGTGGCGGCCAGATTATTGACGGCTTGCGCCATCGGCCTTTTCAAGGGCCGATGGCGTTGCGCGCCAAAGCACGGCGGTTGGCTCGACCGGGCTGTGCCCGAACCCGGCGTTCTGGCGAGGCATTGTCTCGACCGCCGCATCCCGACCAGGAGAAGTCGATCAGGGAGATCGCCGCTTGGCGAGTCAATCGCCACATGCTTCACGTTAAGGCTACTGGCAATCAAGAACCGACGCCGCGCGGATCAAACTCAAGAGCCTATGCCCGCAGTTCAAGTTACGCACACAGCTATCTGCTTGTTTTTACGAGATTTCATCACGCAAGCCGGGTTCCGCTTCGCTGGAAAACGCTCTGGCGTCATTTTATTGGCGAAATAATTGAGTAAACAGAGCCTTTGGACATGCAGTCCCCAGCCTTTCGTCACTGGACAGCCGCGATTGTTGTGGTAATTTTAGCTTGACGGTAGCCGATCCGACGAATTTCCCGTCGGGCGCTCGTCGGGTCCCCTTCGATACGAAAGGAACAAATCACAACGACAGCCGATGTCCGGTCGCCGCTCACCCCCATGAGGCTCGGTGGCCAAACGATTTTTGATTGGCCGGTTTAGAAAAAGGGCCCAACGGTCTGGCCGTGGAAAGGGGACCATTTTGGAAAAATTATTTAATCAAGATAATGATTTAAAGGGTTTCGTCGGGCCGTCGTCCTTGATTTGCGCGACGGCTGAGCGCACCCATGGTTCCGCCCCCGGGCAGGAGCCTTTGCCATACGCCGAGCATTTGCGCGAGCAGAGCGACTATTGGCGCGGCGCCCTCGCCGACGCGCCCGCGGTCCTGGATCTTCCCACCGATCGTCCCCGTCCCGCCCACCAGAGCCTTGCCGGGGCTTTTGTTGCGCTGGAGCTCGACGAGGGTCTCACGGCGAAGCTGGAAACGCTGGGGCGACGTCATGGGGCATGCCTGTTCATGATCTTGCTGGCGGGATGGGGCGCGCTGCTGGCGCGGTTGTCGGGGCAGGACGCGGTGGTCATCGGGACGCGCGCGGCTTGCATCGGTCGGCGCGAGGTTGAGCCTGCGCCGAGCGCTTTCTTCAACAGTCTGGCGTTGCGGCTCGACCTGTCGGGCGGACAGACGATTGGAGCGCTGATCGAGCGGGTCAAGGCCCGGGTGCTTGAGGCCGAATATCATCGGGATCTGCCGTTCGAAAAAATGGCGGAGGCGCTGGGTGTTCCGCGCAGCCTGGCCCATACGCCGGTATTTCAGGCGATGTTCGACTGGCGCCCCTTCAACGAGGCTGGTCTCGGGTTCGATATGCCGGTTCGGCCGCGCGCCGACGGATCGCCCTGCATCGCAAAATTCGATGTGACGCTCAGCCTGGCCGAGTGCGGGGCGCGCGTCGTCGGGGGGCTGGAATACGCCACGGCGCTGTTCGACCGCGAGACCATGGAGCGTCACGCCGGCTATCTGCGCCGGTTGCTTGAGGCGATGACCGAGGGCGACGATCAAGTCATCGACAGGCTGCCGCTGCTAGGGGAGGCCGAGCGTCATCGGCAGCTGGTGGAGTGGAACGCCACCGGGGAGGAATATCCGTCCGACAAATGCATGCATGAACTGTTCGAGGCGCAGGCGGCCAGAATGCCGGAGGCGGTCGCGCTCGTGTTCCAGGACGAGCAGCTGACCTATGGCGCGTTGAACGCCAGCGCCAATCGCCTCGCGCGTCACCTGCAAACCCTGGGAGTCGGGCCCGGCGACCTCGTGGCGCTCTGCCTTGAGCGCGGCCTGGACATGGTGATGGGGCTGCTGGCCATCCACAAGGCTGGCGGCGCCTATGTGCCGCTCGATCCGAGCTTTCCGGCCGAGCGGCTGGCCCTCATGCTGGAAGACGCGGCGCCGAAGGCGGCGCTGACCCATGGGCCGGCGCGCGCGGCGCTGCGGGAGGCCCTGGCCGGTCTGACGATAAAGCCTTCGATCCTCGACATCGAGGCGGAGGCGTTTTTATGGGCCGGCGCCCCGGACAGCGACGTCGATCCGGCCAGCATCGGCCTCACCGTCCGCCACCTGGCCTATGTCATCTTCACCTCCGGTTCGACCGGCCGGCCCAAAGGCGTGATGGTCGAACATCGGGGATTGGTGAATTGCCTGTGCTCAATGCGCAGGCTGACGGGATTCCGGTCCAGCGACCGTATGCTGGCCTTGACCACGATCGGGTTCGACATCGCCGCCCTGGAGCTGTTCATGCCGCTCATCGGCGGCGCTCCGGCAATCGTCGCGGATCGCGCCACCGCATCGGACCCCGGTCTGATGGAGGAACTCATCAGGCGCCAGAAGCTCACGCTCATGCAGGCCACGCCATCGACATGGCGCATGCTGGTCGAGGCGGGTTGGACCGGCGCGGCGGGTTTGAAGGCCCTGTGCGGCGGCGAACCGCTGCCTGCCGCCCTCGCGGCCGACGTCGCCGCGCGCGCCGGTTCGCTGATGAATGTTTACGGACCGACCGAAACCACGATCTGGTCGGTCGTGTCGCCCGTCGGCGGCTCGCCTTCCGCGCAAGTTTCCGTCCCGATCGGCCGGCCCATGGCGAACACCCGAATCTATTTGCTCGACGCGCATCTGCAGCCGGTTCCTACAGGGAGTTCGGGGGAGATTTACATCGGCGGCGACGGGGTGGCGCGGGGTTACCTGAACCGTCCGGACTTGACCGGGGAACGGTTCCTGCCCAGTCCTTTCGTTGAGGGAGACCGGCTTTACAGGACAGGCGACCTCGCCCGGTACAGGTGCGACGGGAATATCGAGTTTCTGGGCCGCAACGACTTCCAGGTCAAGATTCGCGGCTTCCGTATCGAACTTGGGGAGATCGAGGCGCGGCTGGCGGAACACGAGGGCATTCGCGAGGCGGCGGTGCTGGCGCGGGAGATCCTTCCCGGAGAAAAGCGTCTGGTCGCCTATTACACGGCCGCGCGGGAGGACTTCGAAGCGGGGCGCCTGCGCGATTATCTGAGCGCCCGTCTGCCCGAATACATGGTTCCGTCGGCCTATGTCCATCTCGACGCCATGCCGCTGACGCCAAACGGCAAGCTCGACCGCAAGGCGCTGCCGGAGCCCGACGCCGAGGCCTATATCGCCCGCGGCTATGAGTCGCCGGAAGGAGCGACCGAAGAGATGCTGGCGCGGATTTGGGCCAGGGCGCTGGGGATCGCGCGCGTCGGTCGCCATGACAATTTCTTCGAACTCGGCGGCCACTCTTTGCTGGCCATCAAGGTGGTGACGCAGATCAAGAAGGCTTCCGGCGAGCAAGTTGCGTTGAGGACCCTGTTCTTCGCGCCGACCGTCGCCGAACTGGCGCGCGAAATCCAGAAGGGCGATCGGACACGCCGATCCAATTCCTTGCTGCCGCTTTTCGTCAACGGCTCGGAGGCGCCCCTTTTCATGGTCCACTGGGTAGAGCGCGAACTGGCGCGCCATCTTGGCCGCCGGCGCCCAATCTATGGCCTCTCGTACGGTCTGGCCGGGGTCCATGGCGAGGACGACGACACGGCGCCGGAAGGGGTCGAGGCGGTCGCTTCGCATTACATAGAAGAGATGCGTTCCGTCCAACCTCAGGGCCCCTACCGGATCGTCGGCCATTCCGCCGGCGGTCTGATCGCCTATGAAATGGCGCAACAACTCCATCGCGCGGGGGAATCGGTCGTTTTTCTCGGCCTTCTTGGCACTTATGCGCCGATCTGGCGGCAACGACGGCATTTATTGCCGTTGCCCCGCATGCTGCTCAATCTTGTCAAGACGCCTCCCAATCTGCTGCTGTACTTTTATACGACCCGGATAGAGCGATCGTTAAGGACATTCCTGTTCCGCCGTCCGGCGACCAGAAAGTTCATGTCGGCGCCCTCCGTTCAGAAACTCAAGCTGCATCATATCATTGCCCCCCCTTACGAGCCGGAACCTTATCCGGGACTGGTACATTTGTTTGTCGAGACGACGCCGCCCATGACGGTCGGCCGGGCGGCCCCGCCGCCTCCCGAAACGGGATGGAAAGATCTGGCTTTGGGCGGTCTCGAAATTCACTACCTGCCCGGCGATCACATGGATATGGTCAAGGATCCCCTCGCGGGCGTCGCGGCCGAAGCCATCGAGAGGGCGTTGCTGGCCGCGGGGGATCCCGTCGTTGCGCCGACGAACAAGGTTTGAGGACGAAAAAGCATTTCGATGTCGTCGGCGCTTCGACGGCAGGGCTCGGCGTCTCGTTGCCGGGCGAGGCTCGCTGGAAGCCGATAGCTTCCGATACTTCGGGAAATGGCGACGTATGAACAGCCATGAATTATGCCGGTTGTTCAGCGCGCCAGTCCAGGCGGCGGTGGCCACGCCTTCGATGTATGACGATCCCCTGACAGGCTCGGAGTCGATGGGTGTGGCGGACTGGGCCCCGAACCGCCGGCGCGAATTTGCCGCCGGACGGGCGGCGGCGCGCCTTGCGCTGTCGTCGCTCGGCGGACCCGTCGCCTCACTTCCACGAGGACCCGACAGAACTCCGGTCTGGCCGCCCGGGATTGTCGGCAGCATCAGCCATTGCGAGGGATTTTGCGCCGCTGTGGCGGCGCGCGACGTCGACGTCCTGTCGCTCGGCTTCGACGTCGAAACGACCGAGCCCCTGCCGGACGACCTCCATCTTTTGGCCTTCAGCCCTGATGAATGGTCCGAAATCGTGGTGCGGTCCGGGCAAGCGCGGGTCGATTTCGCGAAGGTCGGTTTCAGCGCCAAGGAGGCGTTCTACAAATGCTACTATCCGCTGGAGAAAAGGTTTCTCGACTTTCAGGACGTCGTCATCCGCTTCGTCGGGCCTGTTGGGGACGACCCGTCCGGGGGAGCGTTTTCGTTCGCGTTCGTCGATGAAGCCTTCCCCGGCGCCCATCTGGCCGGGAAGGTGGTAGGCCGCTGGCTCACCGACGGGAAGTTTATCTGCGCCGGCGTGACTTTGGCGCGGTCTGCCGGCGATCGGCCGGCACAGCCATGAAAAAACCGAAACTTCGCCCTAAAGCATTTTTCGATCCGATGGCACGGAAAAGGGGCTCTCGTTTCCTGGTTTTGATACCATCGGCCCTTTTCAAGGGCCGATGGTGTTATTGGCTCCGTAAAGGCTGGGTCGGCTGGCGTCTCCCAGGAATTGGTGCAGCAATGAACAGGTTTTTTGCAAGAAATCTGCGCGCGATGGTCCTGATTTTGGCCCCGCTTTTTCTGCAATTCCCGGCAATGGGGTCGGAGACGATCGTTCCGGCGGGCTGCGACGCCCCGCCTTCTTCGAGCGACGGTCGAAGCTTCTACATCGACCCCGTTCACGGGAGCATGGCCAATGACGGCTCCGCGCAAAGGCCTTGGAGCCGTTTTGCCGACGTTGTCGCCCAGTCCAGCCATCTGATCTCGAGCCGGGCCTATTCGAAAAATCCGGCGGGCGCGCTTGACCTGCTGCCGGTGAATCCGGAAGGTCCGGTCAAGCCGGGCGATACGCTGGTGTTGATGAGCGGCGATCATGGCGAGGTCGATCTCAGCCAATATCAGAACGAAAAATTCATCTTCGTCGTCGCGGGGGAGAACCAGACGCCCATCATCCGGGCCATGCGGGTGTTGTCATCGACGCACTGGGTTTTCAAGGGGATCAAGTTCCAGGACGCACGTCGTGAGAACTCCCCGTTCGGCTTGACGGTGCTGCTTTCGGCAAAGGAGGCGTTCCTTGGACCCGGCGGCAATATCGTCTTCCAGTCCAATTCCTTTTCGACGCAGGACAACGCATCGAACTGGACCAGCGCCGACTGGGTCAACAAGCCTTATGCGCTTACGTTCCAGACCAATATTCGCTGCACAACCCTGGTCGGAAATCATTTCTACAATGTTCGCAATGCCGTCCAGATGGGCGGCAACGACGGCCTCGCCATGGATAATCTGCTGGAGGACTTTGGCAACGACGCCTTCGATATCACGGCGAGCAACCTGACCATCCGCCATAACACCATCAGATCCGGCCATCATGGTTCGGACGAGCCTCTCCATGCGGACGGCATCCAGGGATGGACTTATAAGAATGTAACCAACAGGAATGTGGTCATTGACTCGAATGTCGTGATCAACCTAAACCGGGCGAACGACAATTACATGCAAGGAATATCAATTTTCGATGGTTCATGGGATGGCGTATATATAACAAATAATGTCGTTATTACAAATACGTGGCATGGTATTACCCTCTATGGCGTCAAGAATGCGAAAATCATCAATAACACCGTTCTGCCCGCCAGGCCGCAAAATGCCATGACATGGATCAATGTCCATGCCGGCAAAGACAATACTCCGGCAACCAATGTCGTGGTCCGCAATAATATCGCGGGCGGAATCATGGCCGCCGGCTCCAATATCACCGTCGATCATAATATCGCTTTGGGAGGAATTTCGATTTCCAAGTCGCCGAGAGGCGATTCGCCCTTCGATGGCGTTGCGGCGTCACTCAACCTCGACAAGGTTCCGCCGAATGCGCTTTTCAAGGATTTCGACATGTCCGTGCCGTCTTTTGACCTGCGCCTCTCGCCGAACAGTCTTGCGCGAAAGACCGGCTCGGAAGAGGATGCTCCGGCCATCGACGTGGAAGGGCGGCCTCGAATTCCGCCGATGGACATTGGCGCCTATGCGCGCTGACAAAGTTCGCAACCATACGCGGCGTTCCCGACTCGCGCGGAGCTTCATCGGGTCGCAAAACTGTGCGAAACCATTCTCTCCGGGCGAACGTCGACCGATCCGACATCCCCTGGGCGGGCCTCCGGTTTTGCCTGCCTGGAGTTTGCTTGGGCGACGACTTGCCGCTCAGCCGGATTCGTCCTTGCGTCTGTTTCCGAAGCCGTCTAAAACATTGATTAACAAATAGAGATCGTCAAGGGTGCGCTCCAAGGCAACGCGTCATCGCCACCGGGGAAACGCCGCCAACCATCCATGTGACGGGCCACCGCGCGTGAAATAACGGAGCGCCGAAATTGGATCAAGAAATTTCGAATGACCGCCCCTTGGAGCATGAATCGACCTTAAAGGAATTACCATCGACGACGCGCCAGGCTCAAACCTTATCCTCACGCTGGCTCGACCTGAAGGGACATCCTTCGGGATTTGACTATATTCGGGTTATTTTGGCCGCGTCCGTGCTTTTTTGGCATTCCTATCAAATTTCTTATGGAAAACCTGCGGCGTTGGCGTTTTGGAAAACCCCGCCGGGGTTCCTGGTCGAAGCAATCCTGCCGATGTTTTTCTGCCTGAGCGGGTTTCTGGTATCGGGAAGTCTGGAAAGAAGTGGAAATTTACGCAAATTTCTTACGTTGCGTATTATCAGGATCTACCCAGCTTTGTGTGTCGAAGTATTCATGTCTGCGTTGATCCTGGGGCCTATCGTCACCTCAGTTACTTTGCATGAATATTTCACGTCAAAAGAATTTTTTAAATACATGCTAAACACAATTGGCTGGATACATTATTTTCTTCCTGGCGTATTCCTTGAAAACCCCTTTCCCGGCGTCGTCAACGCATCGCTGTGGACTGTGCCTTTTGAATTGGAGTGCTATATCGTTCTCCCGTTTTTGGTCCTGATCGGCTTCATGCGTTCGCGCCTGATCTCGGTGTCGATGTTCGCCGCCTACACGCTCGCGGTTTTCGGGCTGCTTTATTTCCTTGGCGAGGAGGGGACGCCCGCCGGGGGGCTTAACGGTCGGGTGCTTGTGCTCTGCTTTGTGGCGGGGACGGTGATTTTCCGGCTGCGCGCCTTGCTTCCTTACAGCGGCAAGCTGGCGCTGGTTGCGGGCGTTCTCGCGCTCTTCATGCTAAGGTACAACGCCACCGTATGTTTTGCCCCGCTTCTCGTCGCATACACGACGGTCTATCTCGGGATGCTGGATCCAAAGCGGACGATGGTCATAAAAAATGGCGATTATTCCTATGGATTATATTTGTATGCCGGTCCGATCCAGCAAACGGTGGCCTATATGTTCGGTTCGGCAAATGGCTGGGCTCTGAATGTTGCGGTAGCGCTTCCCGTTACCATAATGTTTGCCTTGTTTTCGTGGCATTACGTCGAGAAGCCGTTCCTGGCCGTCAAGCGCTATGTCTTGAGTTGAAGCCTGACCAAAAGCCGGCTCCTGTCGGCTGGTTCTTTGCCCGACAAACAGGCCCGTTGGCGCATCGTTCTGACGTTCCGTTTCGGCAAGCCTTTGACAGGCTGCTGAAAACTCCCTCGATCGCCCACGTCCTTCCAGACGCACCTGACGGCGCTCCTCAGATGAGGGCTACTCCATTGATTTCATTGATCCCCTGATGCTGAGGAGCGCTGCGAAGCAGCGCGTCTCGAAGCACGAGGGGATCAATGCGCGGCTTTTTCAGCGGCTTGTTAAATCCTTTCGTATCTGGAAGATTCCACGACGCCATCAAAAAGGGCCCCGGGCTTGACGGTTCCAGCGCGCTTAGAGCTTTCCCCGCTTCACTTGAAGCGGGGAAAGCTATAGATTTCTTTGAAAACGCGTATCCTTTTCGCAAAACCGGCGTCCACTATTGCGGGATATGCTCCAGGTCATGGGTTCGAGTCCCATTGCGCTCGCGATGGCGCCATCCGAGGCCATTCCCGCAGTTCCAATGACCCGCGCCGCCAGATCGTTGCGGCATGGCGGCCCGAAGAAAACCTGCGCGGAGGGTCGCGCAGGCGGACAGGTCGGATCGGCGCCAAAATTCAGGCGGCGTCGACGAGAACGATCTCGCTGTCGGCCAGCGCCGTCACCTTGAGCCATTCGACGTCGCTTATGGCCGCGCCGTCGCGGGCGCCGACGCGCAATCCGTCGATTTCGACTTCGCCGGTCGCGGGAACGAGATAGCCGAATCGATCCTTGCCCAGTCGGTAATCGGCGCTTTCGCCGGCTTTCAGCGTCGCGGCGACGACCCGCGCGTCGGCGCGGATCGGCAAGGCGTCGTCATCATTGGGCCGACCCGACGCAAGGGTGACGAACACGCCGGCCCGCTCGCCCTTGGGAAAGGGCCGCGCGCCCCAGGAAGGCTCGCCCCCGGCCTGCGTCGGCTGGATCCAGATCTGGAAGATCCGGGTCGCCTCCGCCTCCAGATTATATTCGGAATGGGTAATGCCGGCGCCCGCCGACATCACCTGAACGTCGCCGGCCTCGGTGCGGCCCTTGTTGCCGAGGCTGTCCTGATGGGTGATCGCGCCTGTGCGCACATAGGTCACGATTTCCATATTGCGGTGCGGATGCGCGGGGAAGCCGGTTTTCGGCTGGATCGTGTCGTCGTTCCATACCCGCAGCGATCCCCAGTTCATGCGGGCGGGGTCGTGGTAATTGGCGAAGGAAAAATGATGCTTGGCGTCGAGCCAGCCGTGATTCTCGCCGCCAAGGCTGTCGAAGGACCGCAGTTCGATCATCGTTGGTCTCCTTTGGACGCCGGCGCCGCAGAATCGCGGCTCGGCCTCGTCTCATGACGCCAATATAGGGATGGTGGTCTTTTCGGATTAGCGGGATAAAATCGAAAGCTTCATTCGATGGACTTGAAATGTCAGATCCCGGCGTCCCGACTTTCGATCAGCTGAAAATCTTTCTCGCGGTGGTCGAAAGCGGCAGTTTCGCCGGCGCCGGCCGCAAGCTCAACCGCGCCGTCTCGGTCATCAGCTATGGCGTCGCCAATCTCGAGGCGCAGCTCGGCATTGAACTGTTCGACCGCGAGACCACGCGGCGCCCGCGCCTGACAGAAGCGGGACATGCGGTGCTGGCCGAAGCACGGACCGTGGCGCAGGGGGTCGATGGATTGCGCGCCAGGGTCAAGGGCATGCGCGACGGGCTGGAGGCCGAAGTCCATCTGGCCGTGGACGTGATGCTTCCCGCGGCAAGGCTGGGCGAGGTGTTGCGAAGCTTCAGCGAGCAGTTCCCGACCGTCTCGTTGCGGCTGTCGGTCGAGGGGCTCGGCGCGGTGATGGGGCTGGTGATGGATCGTCGCGCCGCGCTCGGAATCAGCGGACCGCTTCCGGCCGAAAAAGAGGAAATAGAGCGCATTGCGGCCGGGGCCGTGACGATGATCCCGGTGGCGGCGCCCGGCCACCCGCTCGCCCGCTCGGGGGATCTGGCGCCCGGCGCCGGCCGCGACCATGTCCAACTGGTGCTGACCGACCGCTCCGAACTGACGCAAGGCCGTGATTTCGGCGTCGTCGGGCGGCGAACCTGGCGCCTCGCCGATCTCGGCGCCAAACACGCCCTGCTGCGCGAGGGCATCGGCTGGGGCAATATGCCGCTCTGCATGGTGGAGGCCGACCTTGCATCGGGCGCCCTCGTTCGCCTCGTCATGCCGGATCGGCCCGCCATCGCCTATCGCCTGTGGGCGATATATCGCCGCGACCGGCCGCCCGGCCCGGCGGCGTCCTGGCTGCTGCGGCAATTCGTCGAGCGCGGCGCGGGAGATGCGGCGGTCGCAGGATCGACCGACATTTGACGCGATTCCTGTCCCCCTCTTTTCACGCAACCCGGTTTCGGACTGGCGATGGATCGCCTTCCCGGAGCTTTGGCGGAAACGCATCTCAGCGAAGGATGCCGTTCCGATCAAAGACCATGTTTAAGTCGATTCGTCCGGCGTGAACGCGCCGCATCGCCGGTTTCCGACATGGAACGAACCGTAAGAGGCAGACCCGGCGGTGGGCGCCGGGTCTGCTGGCGGGGCGCGGGAGGGACGCCTCTTTCGCCGGCCTGGCCCCCCAAAACGCGCAGGGCCAGGCCGGTTAGCCTATCGCACGCAGATTTCTCCGGTGACGCTGTCGAGCCTGTCGTCCGGGCCGGCGAAACCGCCCATGATCTGGGCGCCATTGGCTGGAACGCAACGTTCCGGGACTTGCGACGCCGACATGGCGCGGAATTCGCGCGGCGAGACGGTTTTGTGATCCGATTTCGCCATGGCCGGAAGGCCGGAGGCCGCGAGCAGGATCGCGGCGGTCAGGGAACGCGTGGCGTCGCGGAAACGACGGGCGCTATTGGCAGACGGAAGTTTCGACATGGTATGTTCCTTGGGTCTCGATATTCGGTTGCAGGGGACGCCGCGCATCCGTTGCGGCGCCAGTCGCGGAAAAAGGAGCTTGCCGCCCCATCTCCTCGGCCATGACCTAACCATGCCTCAACTGGACTTTGTCTCAAATGTCATATATACATCGTTTTAGGACATAGCGCGGAGGGTGGCATGCGACGCATCGGTCTGGTGGTTTATCCCGGTTTTCAGGTGATGACCTTGTCCATTGCGACGGTTTTCGAAATGGCCAATCGCATGGCCGGCGCCAGATGTTACGAGGTCGTGGTCGCGTCCGAACATGGCGGCCCGGTCGCCGCGTCGATCGGCGTTTCCGTCGCAACTTCGCCGCTGGGCGAGGTCGATTACGATACGATCATCGTCAGCGGGATGGCGGACATCGGCCCATCTTCGCAAGCGCTGACCGATTTTCTGCGCAAGGCGGAACGCGGCGCGGCGCGGCGGGTGGTGGCGGCGTGCACCGGGGCTTACGTCCTCGCCGAGGCGGGGCTTCTCGATGGCCGGCGCGCGACGACCCATTGGTATTATGCGCGCGAATTGCAGCGGCGCTATCCGAAGGTCAAAGTCGAGGAGGACCGGATTTTCATCGAGGACCGAAACGTCTGGACCTCGGCCGGCATGACGGCAGCCATCGATCTGGCGCTTGCTTTGGTAGAAAGCGATCTCGGCGACGAGGTCGCGCGATCGGTCGCCAAGGCCATGGTGGTATACCACCGCCGCGCCGGCGGCCAGTCGCAGCATTCGTCGCTGCTGGAGCTGGAGCCGAAATCGGACCGCATCCAGTCGGTGTTAACCTACGCCAAACGCCATCTCGATTCGCCTCTGACGGTCGAACAACTGGCCGAGGTCGCCCATTTGAGCGCCCGGCAGTTCAGTCGCGCCTTTTGCGCCGAGACCGGCCAGTCTCCGGCCAAGGCGATCGAAAATCTCCGGGTTGAGGCGGCCAGGCTGGCGATCGAAGCGGGGCGCCACAGCCTTGATGAAGTCGCGCGGATGACCGGGTTTGGCGACCGGGAGCGCATGCGGCGCGCCTTTTTGCGCACGGTCGGCCAGCCGCCGCAAGTCTTGAGGCGCCATGTGCACCTCGCCAGGGCGCCGGTCCCGGAGCGACGCCGTGCCTGAAACCGACGCGCCCTCCCGGCCGGCCGCGCGCCGCGCCGGCGAAAAAATCGCGGCCTCGACCCGCGACGGCGCCGGTTTTGCGTCAACGACGGATGATCAATCCGCGCTGGCGATATGGCGAAGCTCGCCTTAGAGTCGGTTTCCTCCCGCGCTCCGCGCATCTGACGATTCGGCATCAGGACGCATGAAACCGGAAAGCGCATCAGGCCCCGCGCACACGCGCGCGTTTATCGTGTTTCTTGCCGCTGCATTGGCGGTCGCGACCGGCCTCTGGTCGCTGCTGGCGCCGACGGCCGATCTGCGCGTCGAGGCATTGCGGGTGGACGATATCCCGGTCACAATTTTTCGTCCTTCGAGCGCGCCTCCCGGCCCGGTGATCGTCATCGCCCATGGTTTCGCCGGTTCGCAGCAATTGATGCAGCCGGCCGCCGTGACGCTCGCCCATTCCGGCTACACCGCCGTCACCTTCGACTTCGCCGGCCATGGCCGAAATGCGCGGCCGCTTGCCGGCGGCGTCAAGGATCACGAGGAGAGCGCGCGCGTCCTCGGTTCGGAAATCGACCGGATGATCCGGTTCGCCTCGACCTTGCCCGGCGCGGGGCTGGAAAAGCCGAGGCTCGGCCTGGTCGGTCATTCGATGGCGGCGATCCTGATCGTCAACGGCGCGATCCACAATGACGCGGTCGCCGGCGTGGTGGCCTTTTCCAATTTCGGCAGCGGGGCGACGGCGAGCGAACCGAACAACCTGCTGGTGATCGACGGCGCATGGGAGGCCTCCGCGCTGAAAAACGACGGCTTGCGGATCGTCGGTCTGGCGTCGGGCGAGCCGCCTCGGGAACGGTTCACCTATGGCGAAATGGCGCGCGGGACCGCGCGCCGGCTGGTTTACGCCGAAGGCGCCGAACATATCGGCGTCATCTACAGCCGTGAGGGCCTCACAGAAATGCGCGACTGGATGAACGCCGTTTTCGAGCGGACGGAAAGCGGCGCCATCGACGCGCGGGGGAAGGCGCTCGGCCTGCTGTTTCTCGGCGTTCTCGGGCTAGCGCCGCCGCTGTCGCGTCTGCTGCCGAGAGTGTCGCCGGTTCCCTCGGGCGCCGGGCTGGGCTGGAGGCGGCAATGGCCGATCGCCGTGGCGCCGGCCCTGCTGACCCCGTTGATGCTCTGGAAGGCGCCGACGGATTTCCTGCCGATTCTGCTTGGCGACTATCTCGCCGTCCACTTCGCCCTTTATGGCGCGCTGACCTTTTTTTGCCTGTGGCTGTCGAATTTTTCTGGCAAATCGGGCCAGCGCCCGTCGGCGGATTGGCGGGGGACCCCTTGGCGCGGGCTCCTCCTGGCGGCCTTGCCGGTCGTCGCCTATTACGGCCTGGGGTTTGGGCTGCCGATCGATGCGTTCGTGACGTCGATCGCGCCGTCCTCGCTGCGCTGGCTGTTGATCCCCGCGATGTTTTGCAGCGTCGTCGTCTATTTCCTGGCCGACGAATGGCTGACCCGCGGACCGGCGGCGGCGACGGGCGGATACGTCTTTTCGAAACTCTGCGTCGTCGTTTCGCTGGCCATCGCCGTCGCTCTCAATCCGCCAAAACTGTTTTTCCTCGTCATCATCGTTCCGGTCATCTGCCTGTTCTTCATGGTGTTCGGCTGGATCAGCCGCTGGACCTACGGACGAACCGGCGATCCGCGCGTCGCCGCGCTGGCCAATGCCGCCGCGCTGGCGTGGTCGATCTGCGCGACCTTCCCGGTGGTCTCGTGAAACACGCGTTTTTGATCGGTGCGGCCGATCTCGCCAGCCTTCCAGCGGCGCCACGGGCGAAGCGAGAGATCGAGCAGGGTGGCGGCTCATCGTCAGCGCATTTACCGGTGACATTGCTTACGGGTCGTCGAAATTGCTCGTCCGCCGGGATGGGCGTGCAGCGAAGTCCCGCCGACGCCCGCTGGGCTAAATCGCCGGCGAGGACTCAGCGGTTTTGGCCGAAGGAAGGCGTTTACTTTCGGGCCGCTTGCAGCGAAAGCAGTTGATGGAAGGATTCCGCGAAAAGCAGGTTCTTGTATCGCGCTTCCTGCAGAGCCTTCGGGTATGCGACGGCAAGTTTCGAGGCGCGCTTCCAGTCATAAACATCGCACAGAGGGATTTGCCATTTGAAATCGTAGAATTTCGAGGAATTCGGTATGGCGACGACCGGCCTGTTCGCAAGTATGGCCCAATAGGCGCCGTGATAGGAGTTGGTGACGACGAGTTCGCTTTCCTTGATGAACTGGATAATCTGCTCAATGGGCTGGTAATTGTCGATCGTCGGGAATTCCGCAAAGAAATTTTCGACTGCCCGGTTTTCCCTTGACTCCCCGCCATGAAGGACAATGCCGACGGGGCGCGTCGGCGTCACGTCGCTGTCGAAGGCTCGATGAAGGCAACTTACGCAGGGCAGCCAGCGATAGGCGGCCTGATCGTCGCGCACGCCCAACAGCGCAAAACGATTGGCGTTGAGCCGCAGAGGTTGTTTGATCTTGCTCCAAAGCTTGAGCTCAGGATTATTATGCCCGGCGCCCCACAGAACGATATTACTTTCATTGGATGATAATATATAGTCAAGCGCCGGGGCAAAATCTTCGTTTTCCAGAAGCCCGCCGCCGCCCAGCACGATGGTCGATTGGGCCAGTTCCATATTGAACTGCCGGCGAATTTCGGCGTCCCGCTGGTTATGAGGATGCCAGTCATACATGTCATATTTTGGCGTCGCCTGTAAAAATGGAATATGCCTCATCGGAGCGCACATTTGATCGCCGGTGTTTTTTGTATTCGAGCAAAAAACACTGATGATTTTTTGCCCTTCCACTTCCTGTAATGTGTGCAGCCTTTCAAAAATCAGCTCACTGGAAATCTCGATATCGACAAATGTCTCTTCGCGCAAGAACGCGGGATCGACCGCGAAGTTGAAAAGGATGGCCTCGTTGCCAAAAGACGCGGCGTTTTTGTTCAGAATTGTCAGGGACCAAGTGTGCCGCCCCTTGCCGAGGCCGGATACGACAAAAAACTCTTTGGTGACCGATCGGCCGGATGGCTGGAAAAGGTCGATCTCGCAATCCTGGTCGTCAATTTGCAGCAATAGGATGCCGCTATAATTGTGAAGCACCGGATTGAAACCGAAGACAGCGCCGTCGAACACGCCCGAGATGCGCGATGCGGGTATGGTGGCGCGAATGCCGATCTGAGAACTGACGGTGTCGAAATACGGATCCCAATGTTCGTCGAATTCGACAATAACTGGAAGGTGGGAGGGATTGGCTCCGCTTTCCGTCCAGTTGCGAATCGCGGCGACCGCGAACAGTGCCGGGTCTGCGTCGGCAGTCATGCGGGCGATTTTCAACGGCACTCCGAAATCACGAATTTTTGAATCTCAAGACGGCGATACAAGGTTTGATAAGCGTTTCAAAACAAACTGTCTATCCCGATTTGAAGAGCCTCGACTCCAGAATATTGCCCTATCCTTCAGCGCAGAGCTTCAACTATGCGCTCCAAATCCTCGCGCAGGGACTCGACTTCAGGTTGGGCTGCAAGATTACTAATAACTGACGGCGGAAACTGCCTGAGCAAGTCAGATTTAGTTTTAAACAGACGCGTAAAAATAGCTGCGGCGTGAAGTCGATGTGGCCTTTGTGGAAAATTTGCCATCGAAGTTATCCATTCGATACGCTCCGTAGGTAGAAGATCACGTATCTCCCATTGGATATCTTGTAGTAGAGCGACTTTTTCTTTCGGAACAGCCAAAAAATCAGAAACATGACCTTCTTGAATTGCAGTTAGGTCATTCCTCGGCGCCAGTATGTTGTTTCCAATCAAAAACAGTTCATAATCCAATTTCAAAAGAAACTCTTTACACATCCTTGCTCCACCGGGACGCCCCTCGATCTCAATCGATTCAAAAACAACAGGAGGGCGATATTTCGCCAAGAGCCCGACCGCCCCCTCAAACACCGCGAATTCGTGCCCCTCAACGTCAATTTTGATCGCCAGAGGGCTCTTGATGAAATCTTCAAGCTCCAGGGAATAGATTATCGTATCCAATTTAAAACAAACGGCGGTTGCGTTTCCAGGCGCGTCCTCAACGTGACCCCATGCCTCGCTTCCAGTATATTTTATCATTCCATCGTATTTGCTTGCGGCGGCCCCGATCACTCGCATATTGGTGAATTTGTTTGCCAACACTAAATGATGAAGGCGCAAACAATTTTCTGGCACCATCTCGATAGCTATCACCTTGCTGCCCGTGCGCGCGACCGGAGCGGAGATAGTTCCTATATTTGCGCCAATATCCACCAACGTGCCCTCGCCGCGCAGCAAATCAATAAGAAGTAACGCCAGTAAATCCGATTGGCCGACGTGTTTAATCCATTTTTCATAGTGGCCTAAATCCTTGGAAAACACCAGCGAGTAACCGTCGCCACCCCTCGGGTCGCGCATATGAATCAACTCCAAATTACTCGGAAGCGCCGGGATCTCCAGTTGATTTTCCATTCAATGCTCCACAAACACGTAACTATCTAATATTCTATCGTATATTTAGCCAATTGTCGCGCATGGCCACGAGTCCCACAAATACATAAGCTGGCTGGCCGTTTCATGCAAGCTCGACTCATGCTTCCGCCAGCTCCCGCACCGCAGCGGCGAGTCATCGTCTTTCGATGGTTCACTCTCTTTGTGTCGACTCCGATCCCGCCCGATTTCATCGGCAAGCGGCAAGGTCTCCCGTCAGGCCGAGAACCGATTGGCCCGGATGTTCGGGCGGGTCCGCAATTTCCGCCCCGCGCTTTTGCGCGACGAGGTCGCGCACGACGCCATAAAACTCCGCGACCGCTGTTTTCGGCAGGAAGGGCGCGACATAGGCTTCGGCGGCGGCGTAATATTCCGCTTCGCTCAGCACCCGGGCGCCAACGCGATATTTCGCCTCGCCCTGGCGCGGGCGCAAATCCGACAGCACCCGGATCAGCAATTTGGCCAGCGCGCGACGATCGCCGCATGGGTAGATATTGCCGAATTCGCCGGCCACCTCGGGAAGGGCGCCGGCGTCGGAACAGACCACCACACAGCCGCTCGCCAATCCCTCGATCACCGGAACGCCAAAACCTTCGTGATGGGAGGGCGCCGCCAGCACATGGGCTTGCGCGAAGGCCCGCCTGATTTCGGTCTCGTCGAGTTCGCCGAGGAAATGGACGCAGTCCTGCAGACCGGCGTCTTCGATTTCCCGCCGCAGCAAACGGACATAGGCGGGATCCGAGAATTTCATCGCGCCGACGACATGGAGCCTCCAGGCCGGAAGCTCGACATGAGACAGAATCTCGAGCGCCTTCACCAGATCGAGAATGCCCTTCTGCGCCACCAGACGACCGACACAGAGCAGGACAACCGGACCGTCCGGGTCCTTTTCGACGCGCCATCCTCCGGTTGCCGGAACGGACGGCGCGATCACCCGGGTGCGCGATAAATCGACGCCATAGGCTTTGGCCTGTTCGAGGGTGAAACGGCTGTTGCAGACGACAAAATCGGCGAAGGCCAGATTCCAGCCCTGCGCTTCCGACCTTTCGCATAATTGGCGCTTGTCGCCCGGCTCGAACAGCCAGGAAGAGGTGACATTGTGATAGCTGACCAGCTTCGCCGCGCGCGTCTCGCAGAGCACGACGTCGAACAGATCGTGGTAAATGCCGAATTCCACCACGACGATGTCGGCGTTGCGGAAATCGGGCGATTGGATGATGTCGCCGGCGTTTCGAACAATCTCGACGTTGAGCGTGGGATAGTCGCTCGCATAGCAAAACACCTTGTAGTCGAACAGATCCCGATGGGCGGCGGCGAACTGGACGCGATCGTGCAAGGTGTTGGAAATGGCGTCGCGGCGCAAGAAAATGCTGTTGACGAAAGCGATGGAAATTTTGCCGGTCGGCGTCTTTGGTTGCTCCGTCACGTCACGTCCTGCCTGCAATTGCCCGGGCGCGGTTCGTCCGTCGCCGGTTTCGCCCGCCGCCCGGCTCAAGGATTGAAAACGTCGACAAAAGCGCCGAACAACGGCTGCTCGCCAAGGCCGAGGCCGGTATTCTTGCCGATCGCGATGTCGCAGGATTCGCCGACGATCAGGCCCTTGCAGCGTTCAAGGGAGAACAGGTCGACGGCGTTGAGCAGCGGGCCGCGGCGTAGAACCACCAGCCCCGCCCAATCGTGACAGACGACTTCCACCGCCGCGCGCTGCGGGTTGGAGAAGACGCAAATTCCGCGATTGATCAGCACGTCGCCATTGTCGCCGCGCTCGATGTCGGCCTCGGGCAGATGGAAGCGACGGACGGCTTCGTTCTGCACGCGGACGCGCGGATAATCCGTGTAGACGCCGCTGATCACGCATTGCGTGCCGCGCGAACGGCCATTCTTCTCGCCGATCACGTGAATCTCCAGCGGCGCCCAGATCTGGCGGAGGTCGCAGGTCTCGAGCGGATCGAGCCGCAACGCGACATAGCCCGGCGACGGGCGGTAAAGATCGACCGTTATGCTGCGCCCCAGCAGACTGCACTCGACCAGGCCCGAAGCCGGTCCGGCTTCGAACATTAAGACCGCCGAAACGATGGCGTCCCGACAGACGTCGCGCTGGAAGCTCATCACGTCGCCGTTGCTGAACGGGCTGAAGGACGCGTTGGCGTCAGGGCCGAATTCTGCTTGCAGATCGAACGCCCGCGTCAGACAACGAAAAGCCCCGTGCGCATCGACGAGGGCGCAAAGCCGGAGGCGCGCCTCGCCGCCCGGCGGCGCCGCCCTGGGGGACAGGACGAGCATGCCGCTCGCCGGCGCGGCGGCGGAAACAGGCGATTGTGTCGCATTCAATGGGTTTTCCAAACGATCGTCGCCCTCTTCGCCTGACGCGTTCCGGTTCTCGCGGGTTTCCATCGCTCATCCCCATTTCTGCGCGGCGGCGGAGGATAAGGCCGCGCCGGGGTCAACGCGCGGCGGCCCGAAACGCTGGCTCGGCGAAACCGCGCGGGTGGCCACGATGGAATGGAGCGAAGCCGCCGGGATTTCGTTGGCCGGGGCGTCGCGTTCGAGTTCCTTGACGACGAAACCGCGCTTGGCCAGAAACCGGATACGAGCTTGCGCCGGAACGCCGTTGACCAGACAGGCGAGCACGCCCGTGGGACGCACCAGTCGCGCCAGTTCCGCCAGCGCCGCGCTTTGCAGATATTCGTGGTCTGGCAGCGGTTTGAAGACGATCACCAGATCGAAATCCTCGTCGCGCAACCCGATCATGTCGAGCGCGCGCTTGGGGATGCTGGAATCGGCCCAGCCGCCGCGATTGGGGAGATCCGCGCGCGCGACGTGAACCGCGCCGGGGAACAGACTGGCGACCAGATCGAAAGGCTCGGATGAGCCGATGGCGAGGACTCTCCGCTCGCCCTCGACGCCATTGCGAAACAGCGCCTCGCGGGCGAGCAGGCCGATCCAGATCGGCGCCGCAGGAAAAAACCATTCGTCGCGGGCCCAGCTCCTCAGCGGGCTGCGGAACCAGAAATCCGCCAGCTCCCATGGACGCGACAGCGGGAACCCGTTCGGCGTCGGGGTCCGCTTGTCTTGCAGACGACCGTGCTGTTTCGCGGCCAAAATCCTGCGATACAGGGCGACCGATTGCTCGGCCATGATGGCTGCGGTGAATTTCTCCTCATATCGCGCCCGGCCATTGGCTCCGAGCCGGCGGCGCCATTGCGCGTCTGAGCCGAGCGTGATGACCGCATCGGCGAAAGCGTCCGCGTCGCCGGGCGGCGTCAGCAGGCCGGTCTCGCCATCGGCGACGACTTCCTTCATGCCGCCGGCGCGCGCGGCGATCACCGGCAGGCCGTGCATCATCGCTTCGAGCAGCACGAGACCGAAGGATTCATAGCGCGACGGCATCACCACCAGATCGCACTGGCTGTAAAATTCGTCGAGGAATTCCTTCTCGGTCCTGCCGAAGAAGTTTACCCGGTCGAGCCAGGGCTGTGCGGCGTTCTTGCGCCGGAAGCCGTCGATCGTCGATTCGCCGTCGATGGTTTCGGTATGGTCCTGGCCGACAAACCAGAATTCGGTTTCCGGCAGGCTGGCGAAAATCCTGGGCATGGCCGCGAGCACAACGTCGATGCCTTTGCGGGTTTCGAGGCGGCCGACGAACAGGATGCGCAACCGGTCCCCCGGCGCCTCCGCCCGGAAAACCGGCTTGCCGCCGCCCCCCGCATTGGACAGGCGGTCGCGAAGACCATGGGGCACGACGCCGAGCGTGTCGAATGTGATGTTGTAATGCGACTGGATCGTCGAAACGACGTCGAGGCTGTTGGCGTAAATGGCGTCGGAAAACAGGAAGAGTTCGCGCTCCAGCCGCATGATCGGCAGGATGACGCTCGCCATTCGCTCATGATCGACCAGCCAGTTCGGATGGTTGACGGCGGCGACGAGCATGGGCGTGTGCAGCGAGGTGACGATCGCCGCCTCGGTCGCCAGATGCCGGAGCAAAGCGATGCCTTCGGCGTCCCAGCCCGGCGCCTGGATGACATCGACCGACGCGGTTTCCTGGATCAGCCCGACCTCGGCGGCGGCCGCGGCCGCTTTCGACCATATTTCGCCGGGTATGTCGGCGTCGCGTCCATCATGGCCGAGCGGGACGATCCGGTGGACCCAGACCCCTTCCTCGAGATCGACGCGATTTTCGTCGGCGCCCGAGGTCACGACGTGGACTTCATGACCAAGCTGCGCCAGTCCGGACGCCAGTTCCGCGGTGAAACGGCCGACGCCATCGACGTAACCGGGCGGATAGACCTGGCTCAGCAATACAATCGTCAGCGCATCGCCTTTGACGCCCTCGATGGGAAAGGGCAGGAAAGGCGCGGGTTCGGCGAAAAAGGCGGCCGGGCGGTGCGACGGCTTGCCGCTCAGGGCGCGCGTCAGGCCATCGCGAATCCCCTGTTCGGCTTCTTCTTCGAAACTTTGGCGCGTTTCGGCTTTCAGCAGTCCGGCGCCAATGCACCATTCGACGTCGTCGCGATGCCAGGTGACAAATTTTTGCGTCTCGGCGAGCGCCTTGGCGTAGCCCTCGGCCGGCGCCCCGTGCAGGAAAGAAAAATAGCACTGGTTCTTGATGATCTGATAGCGATTATGGAGCACCTTGCGCGTGTTGCGCATGTGGCTCGATGCGAATTTATGGAGGACGCGGGCGTCTTCGACGAAGATGATGCGGTAACCGCGATCGACCACACGCAGGCACACATCGGTTTCATCGAGGTAATAGGCGAACTCTTCGTCGAAACCGCCCATTTCCACGAGCAGATCGCGGCGAAAGCTGGAATTGGTGCCTAGCAGCGAGCAATATTCGACCGCGCCCGGACAATTATTGTAGGGCGTGGGGTTCATCGTCAGGTCGATTCGCGAGGCGGCGAACCGATTGCTGACAATATATCTGGTTTGATAGGCGTGGCCTGTGGCGTCGTGGACCCATCCGCCGACGCCGCCGACGTCGGCGGCGGTGTATCCCTTGACGATATTCTCAAGCCATATCGGCTCCGGGATCGCGTCGTCGTCGATAAAGGCGACGATATCGCCCGCCGCGGCGGCGATGCCGATATTTCGCGACATCGACAGATTCGACTTGGGGCACCAGGCCGCCTTGATGTGCCCCTTCCAGGCGTCGATCACTTCCGAAGTGCGGTCGAGGGAAGGGCCGTTGACGACGACGATTTCAAAATCGCGGTAACGCTGAAGGGCGAAGCTCTCCAAAGTGCGCTGCAGGTCGTCGGCGCGGTTCAATGTGCAGATGACGACGGAGACTTTCATTGACTGTCATCCCGCCCGGCGCCTGCATGATCGGGATTGGACAGCCTTACGGCGTTGCGGATGGCGGAATGGGCCGAAGCAATGGCGCCGAGGACGGTTGAATCGATATCTCGACGTTCGGCGCAGAGCGTTTCAACCTGCTTCAACCGCTGCTCAAGCGCCGCCACCAGGGTTTCAAGGGACTCCAGCCGACGAATAATGCTGTCTTCGCTCAATACCTATCTCCACCCTTTTTTCTTGCAACGGCGCCGCAGGTCTCGCATGCGGATCAACTGGATATTTGCCTGCGGATCGCGCCGATGGCCAGTTCGAGCAGATCGTCGAGATCTTCGGCCGCCGTCGATAAAGCTTCCGGGCTGATCGCCCGCTGAATATGCTCGGGACTCCATTGCAACGGCTTGCTTTCCTTGGCAAGCGCCAGGATGAGCGCGCGCAGGATGCGTCGGACGTAAAAAAACTCGGCGGTCCGCGCGATCGTCTTCTCGTCGGCGAAACCCAGATCCGCGATCGAGCAGGCTTTGCGCAACGCGGTTGTGAAGGAGTCGACGGAGTCGTAAAGCATGTTGATGAAGATCTGCCCGGTTTCCGGATAATAGACGGCGGCGCGTCCCTCAAGCCAGCGGTCGCGGACATCGACCGCCTCGAACAGCAGCACCGGTTGAATGCCGCAGACATCGACGACGGCGCGCGCGAAGCTCCCCGGACGCGCGGCGTCTTCGCCATCGTCGGCAAGCGGGCGCGCGGCTTTTGGCGGGACGAATTCGGCGCGGCGCACGAGCCCTGTGAGTTCGAAAGTCAACATCTGCGCCTCGTTGTCGAACTCATGTTCGCGCTCCTGTTGCGCGAGTTCGCGCACCCATTGCGGTCGGTTCGCCATGACGAGGCGGGCGAAGTCGCTGGCGCGCACATTGGCCTGGGTACTGGAGCGGTATTTGAGGAATTGCCGGTACATTTCCGGGAGAACATCGAAATTCAACGGCAATTCGACGATGACGGTGAGGTGACGCGATCCAAAGGTCACGCCGTAACGCGGGGCTTCGTAAAACCAGGCCGAGCCGCGCTGCACGTCGTAAAGTTCTCCCTTCCAGCTGAGCGCGACCAGCGCGGTGGTCGGATGGATGGCGCCGTCGCTCGATTTGTTCTCCCAGGACCTTTCGGGATGGGCCGGGTCGTGGATGAAATGGATCTTTATGCCGCGTTCCGCCGCGACGGCCTCATGCCGGGCGTAAGCGTCCAGGCGGCCGGCGAGGGGACGGAACTCCGCAATGTCGCCAAACCACTGGAGACCCGGTTCGATCAAGGTTCTGACATCGTCGGGCGTGCGGAAATAGCGCAGGAACAGCGAATCCGGAACCCAGAATTTGTCGACTTTCGGCTCGCCATCGTATGGATTTTCGCACGTATCCTGATCGGGTCTCATCCCGAGCAGGACGACCTCGGTCCAATCGAATTCAAGCTTTTCTCCGGCAGCGACCGCTTGCGAGGAAACGTCCATGACTTCCACTTTGCGGCCGATCGCCGAAACGTCATGGCCTTTGTCGGCGTCGCGCCGAATCCGGCCATAGACGCCATCGCGATTGCCGAGGGTGACTTCAAAGGCGCGCCCCTGCGTGCAGGACCGGAAGCGAACGCCAAGATGATTGGAGGGCAGCGAGGCGACTTTGGCGCCAATGCCAAAATTCCGGTCGAGACCCTTCAACTTGCCGATCGACGACGAAAGGTCGCACATCGCGTAAAGGGAGCCCGGATCCATGCCGGGGCCGGTATTCCAGATACGAAGCTTGCGGACGCCATCGACCTCGACCGCGCCGATCCGAACGACCTTGTCGCCCTCGGCGATCGCCGCCGCGTCTATGGCGTTCTGGTAGATTTCGCGGAGCATCATGACCTTCGGGCAGCGATCGATAATGCTCGCGACCAGAAACTCCTCGTCATCGACCACCAGCTTCGATACGCCCGACATCGGCCCACACCCCAACAGCGATCGTCCCGACATTTTGCTGTCGGGAACGACTCGTTATGCCGTCGGCCTCTGCTTCCGACGCGTCGGAAGCCATAGTCCGGCAGCAAGGACAGGCGTCCATCGACGCCCTGACGGCGCCCGCCGGCGCCGCTCCATTCGCAGACAATACCACCGGTCCTTTTCAAGGGCCGACAGTATTATCTCCCAAAAGCGAAATTTGAAAATCCGATCGTCACCCTAACGTGAAAACGCAACAGAATCAAGAAAGTCGAGCCTGCTTCCCGATGAGTTCCGCAGGATAATCCCGCGCCGGTCGAGACCACCGGTCACTGTCCCCTGACGCAGGCCCGCCGAGGCGCCGGTTACCGCGTGCGCCTGACGCAGGGCCGATGACGCGCGACCGCGGCGCCAGAACTCGCGGCGATATTGAACGTTCCCCTATCTGCCGGCGCGAGTGCGCGCAAGTCCAAAAAATGCCGCCATCGGGCGCAACGGCCCAGCGGCGAACTTAAACATAACGGATAAGTCCGAGACGGGTGACAAGCCGTGCCGCCGCAGTGTAGGATCGGTCATGGCGAATGTGGCCTCGTGGAAACGGCGCGGTTTGGAGTAGACAGGTCAACCCTGCGCTGTATCAGATGTTCATTCGCCATCGGGCAACTTGCCGCGCCTGACCGGGATTGCCGACTGATCAAACAAGATCAGCCGCTTGCAAGATCAAGCCGGGGCAGGCGCCACGAGTGGTCTACGAGTCCGACGCGGGGGTTTCGTGTCGTTTTGAAGCGCGATGGCCGACTTTGCTGCTGCGAACTGGCCTGAAGGTTTAACCCGATGATGTTTGCTCCTGCGTCCGCTGCGGCGCCGCGAGCGACAACGGACGAGCGGTGACGGAATGACGCAATTAGTCGAACTGCTTGAAGATATGCGCCGCCGCCGCGAGGAAATCCTGGCGGGAGGCGGAACCGACAAGTTGGAGCAGCGCCACGCCAAGGGATTGATGACGGCGCGCGACCGGCTCGACGCGCTGTTCGAGCAGAACACGTTCCAGGAAATCGGCGCGCATGTCCGCCACTCCGCCCGCCATTTCGGCATGGAAAAAAAGGTTCTCCCCGCCGATGGCGTCGTCGGCGGCACAGGCTATGTCGATGGCCGGCCGGTCGCCGCGTTCAGCCAGGACTTCACGGTCGCCGGCGGCTCGCTCGGCAAGATGCACGCCAAGAAGATCGTGATGGTGATGCAGCAGGCCGGAAAATTCGGCGTGCCGATCGTCGCCTTCAAGGATTCCGCCGGCGCGCGGATTCAGGAAGGCGTCGACGCTCTGTCGGGCTATGGCGACGTGTTCTATCAGAATGTGCTGTTCTCGGGCGTCGTGCCGCAGATCGCTGTGGTGTGCGGTCCCTGCGCGGGCGGCGCGGCTTATTCTCCGGCGCTGATGGACTTCATCGTCATGACGGAGAAGAACGCGCACATGTTCATCACCGGGCCGGAAGTCATCAAGGCGGTGACCGGGAAAGCTGTGACGATGGACGAAGTGGGCGGCGCCCACATGCATGCGGCCGTCTCGGGGAACGTTCATTTTCTCGCCGCGGACGACGCCGCCGCGGTCGATATCGTCAAACAGCTTCTCTCCTACCTGCCGTCCAACAATTCCCAGGATCCGCCCCACCGGCCGGTTACGGAGCTTTCGATCGACGAGGACGAGGGCATAAGGGATCTCGTTCCCGACGATCCGCAAAGCCCGATGGACGTGCGCGGCATCATCGCGCGCATCGTCGATCCGGGCCAGTTCCTTGAGGTGCACCGCTCGTTCGCCGAGAATCTCATCGTCGGTTTCGCGCGGATCGAGGGCTTTGTGGTCGGGCTCATCGCCAACCAGCCGGCGGTCAGGGCCGGCGCGCTGGACATGGACGCTTCCGACAAGGGCGCTCGTTTCATCCGTTTCTGCAACGCCTTCAATATCCCGCTCGTCACGCTGGTGGATGTGCCCGGCTTCATGCCCGGCATCGAACAGGAGCGCGGCGGCATCATCCGCCACGGCGCCAAGCTGTTGTTCGCCTACGCCTCTTCGACCGTGCCGAAAGTGACGGTCATTCTGCGCAAGGCCTATGGCGGATCCTACCTCGCGATGTGCAGCCAGGAACTGGGCGCCGATTTCGTCTATGCCTGGCCCACCGCCGAGATCGCCGTCATGGGCGCCGGGGGCGCGATCAATATTCTTTACACCAAGGAGCTGAAGGAGGCGCCGGACCGCAAGGCCAAGGCGGCCGAACTCACCGCCGCCTATCGCGCGGAATTCGCCTCGCCGTATATTTCGGCCGCCAACGGCTACATCACCGACGTGATCGATCCGGCGGTGACGCGCTCGACCATCGCCCTGTCGCTCGCCAAGGCGCTGTCGAAACGGGAAACGCGGCCGCCGAAGAAGCACGGCAATATTCCGCTTTAGAACTCTTCGTGTCTTGACGCCAACCGCGTTCCACTTCGCTTGAAAAAGCTTTCATCAGACGGCATGGGGAGGACGAGCGATGACCTTCAATACGCTGACGACGATCTTCGCCGTGCTTGCCGGCGGGGCATTGCTGTGGTGGGGCATTCTCAAGCTCGGAAAATTCTTGCAGTGGGTCGAGCGGTCGGAGATCGAACGGCAGGCGGCCGAAGCCGCGGCGAAAAAAAGCAGCAAGGCGCCGGCGCCCAAACTCGCGCTCGCATCGCTCCACGGCGCCATTCCCGCCGCCCACCTCGCGGCCATCGCGGCGGCCGTCGGCGCCATCGGAGGCGTCCACGCCATTGTCCATATATCCCTGGCGGGAACCGCGAACTGGGCGTCCGAGGGACGCCGGTTGCAGCAGACGTCGCATCGACCGCATTGATTTAGATTTCTTCGAACAGGAGCGACCCCGTGCATAGGAAGTTCAGGATCACTGTCGATGGCCATGCCTACGACGTTGTTGTCGAGGAGATCGCTTCCGACGCGCCGCATGGGGCGCCGGTCGCGCACCAACCGGCGGCCGTCGCCGTCGCAGCGGCGGCGCCTTCGGCGCCTGCCGCCGCGCTGCGCCCGGTCGCGGGCGCGGGCGCCGAGGTCGCGCCGCTCGCCGGCGTCGTCATCTCGATCGACGTGGCCGTCGGCCAGACGATCGATGTCGGCGCCAAGATCGCGACGATCGAAGCGATGAAGATGAAGACGGAGGTCTTCGCCAAGGGCGCGGGCCGCGTGGCGTCGATCGCGGTCGGGCCGGGCGATGCGGTGGACACCGGCGGCGTCCTTCTTACCCTCGGCTAAGGCGTGTTCGCGGAACTTCGGTTCACCGCACGCGCGTTAAAAGTTTTTACGCGTCTTTTTCAAGCGAACCGGAATCCGCTTCGCGCGAAAACGCTCCAACGGAGTCGCCAGCATGACGATGCCTGACACAGTCTACGGCGCGGTCCTGATCAGCTTCATCGACTTCTTCCTGTCGATGCTGATCATCTCCGGGATCGGAGTTGTCCTTGCGCTTTTCCCGCTGCTGAACCGGCTGGGCCGGATCGACGACGCCACCTTGCGCAAGAGCCAACACTGAGCTGACGCCGCAGCGGGAGTACGCGCCTTGGACGAAATACTGGCATTTACACGCGCGTTGATGGATCAGACCGGCCTCGCCCATTTCTGGTGGGGCAATCTGGTGATGATCGTGATCGGCTGCGTCGCGATCTATCTGGCGATCTCCAAGCGTTACGAACCGCTGCTGCTGGTCGGAATCGGCTTCTCCTGCATTATCTCCAATGTGCCGGGTTCGGACCTGATTCTGCCGGGCGGCCTGTTTTATTACGCCTATCAGGGCGTCGCCCTGCTCATCGTGCCGCCGCTGATCTTTTTCGGCGTCGGCGCCATGACCGATTTCGCGCCGATGATCGCCAATCCGAAACTGGTCATTCTGGGCGCCGCCGCGCATCTCGGCATTTTCGTCGCGCTGATCGGCGCGAAACTGCTCGGCTTCACCTTGAGCGAGTCCGGCGCGATCGGCATCATCGGCGGCGCCGACGGGCCGATGGCGATTTTCGTGACGATGAAACTCGCGCCCCATCTCCTGCCGCAGGTCTCCGTCGCGGCCTATTCCTACATGGCGCTGATGCCGTTGATCCAGCCGCCGGTGATGAAGCTGCTGACGACGCGCAAGGAGCGGCTGATCCGCATGAAACAGTCCCGCCAGGTGACGCGACTCGAAAAAATCGTGTTTCCGATCGTCATCGGCATCATCGTCAACCTGTTCTTCCCGCCCGTGGCGCCGCTCATCACCATGCTGATGCTCGGCAACCTGTTCCGCGAATCGCTGGTCGTCGATCGTCTCGCCAAGACGGCGGCCAACGACCTGATGAACGTCATCATCATCATCCTGACGGTGGCCATCGGCTCGACCATGTCGGCCGACCGGTTCCTGACCGTCGATACGCTGTTGATCGTCCTGCTCGGCCTCGTCGCCTTTGTCTTCGGCACCGCCTCCGGCGTCGTCGGCGCCAAGGTCATGAACCTGTTCCTGAAAGAGAAGATCAATCCGCTGCTGGGTTCGGCGGGCATCGCTTCGGTGCCGATCGCCGCGCGCGTCAGCCATATCGTGGCGCTCAGCGAGGACAAGGAAAACTATCTGATCTACCACGCCATGGGACCCAATCTCGCCGGCGTGTTCGGCACGGCCATTTCGGGCGGAATCATGCTCGCGCTGATCGGAGTCAAATGAGGCGGAAGATGGCTCGACTCCCCCGTCGGGCTTGATCCGCCTCCAGCTTGCGCGGCGGTAGACGGCGGCCTCGACCAGGCTAGGCGGGGGGCCCGTGATTTTAACGCTCTGGCGCGTTATCTCCGGCTTGAGTCCGACCTTCCGCATTGGCGCGCCGCCGCTTCCGGCAAAACCGATGGCGCCCCGCGCCCCATGCAACCCGACGGCCGCGAAGCGCTTTCGGCGCTGCGGGCGGACCGGGTTGCGTCACGCCGCAAACAAAAAGCGCCTGAGCCAGCGGCGGCGGTTCGGCGCTTGTCGCCCAAACCGAAAAATTTTCTGCGTTTGGCGACGCGAGAGGGATCGTCCCGACGCAAAAATGGTTTACAACTGAATCGTCGAAACGCCGGAGCAGAGCCTGCATCCGGCGATTGCATAATCTTCCGGGGGAAATGCCATGGACCTGCTGATTGTCGTAGGTGCGCTCTGCTTTTTGATGTTCGTCGCCTACCGCGGCTTTTCGGTCATTCTGTTCGCGCCCGTCGCGGCGCTGGGCGCCGTGCTCCTCACCGATCCCGCCGCCGTGCCGGCCGCCTTCACCAGCCTGTTCATGGACAAGATGGTCGGCTTCGCCAAGCTCTATTTCCCGGTCTTCCTGCTGGGCGCGGTGTTCGGCAAGGTCATCGAGCTTTCCGGCTTTTCCAAATCCATCGTCGCCGCGGTGATCGGCGTCGTCGGGTCGCAACGGGCCATGCTCGCCATCGTGCTGGTCTGCGCCGTGCTGACCTACGGCGGCGTGTCGCTGTTCGTCGTGGTTTTCGCCGCCTATCCTTTCGCGGCGGAAATGTTTCGCGCCGGCAATATTCCCAAGCGGCTGATTCCCGGCACCATCGCGCTGGGCGCCTTTTCCTTCACCATGGATTCGCTGCCTTTCAGCCCGCAGATCCAGAACATCATCCCGACCACCTATTTCAAGACCACCAATGGCGCCGCGCCGATTCTCGGCGTGCTCGGTTCGATCTTCATCCTCATCATCGGCATGAGCTATCTCGAATGGCGCCGCCGTCAGGCTGCCGTCTCCGGCGAGGGCTATGGCGAAAACCATATCAACGAACCGGCGCCGGTCGACGTCACCCATCTTCCACCCGCCGCCATCGCCTTTCTTCCGCTCATCGTCGTGTTCGTGGTCAACCTGATCCTGGGCGGCTTTCCGGGCCTGTTCACCGGCGTGATCGACGCCTCCTACGGGACCAATTATGATCTGAAACTCGCGATGGATCATGTCATCGCCACGCCGATCACGCCGATCCGCGCGGTCTGGGCGGTCGAAGGCGCGCTGCTGGCCGGCATTCTGACGGTCTTCATCTTCGCCTTCGGCAAATTGAGTTCTACCTTCGCGGAAGGCAGCAAGGCGGCGGTCGGCGGCGCGCTGCTGGCGGCAATGAACACGGCTTCCGAATATGGCTTCGGCGCCGTCATCGCGGCCTTGCCGGGATTTCTCGCCATCAAGGAAGCCTTGCGGGCCATCCCCAATCCGCTGGTCAACGAGGCCATCACCGTCACGACGCTCGCCGGCATCACCGGTTCGGCTTCGGGCGGCATGTCGATCGCGCTGGCCGCGATGTCCGAGCAATTCATCACGGCGGCCAAGGCGGCGGGCATTCCGATGGAAGTGCTGCACCGCGTCGCCTCGATGGCCTCGGGCGGCATGGACACCTTGCCGCACAATGGCGCGGTCATCACCCTGCTGGCGGTGACCGGCCTGACCCACAAGCTTTCCTACCGGGACATTTTCGCGGTGACCATCATCAAGACCACGGCGGTGTTCTTCATCATCGCGGTCTATTACACCACCGGACTGGTGTGAACGAAAACAGCGCGTCGCCGGCCCCGCCCTCGGTTTCGGCCGGCGGCGGGGCCGGCTTTTTTTTGGACCCCGCCGGCGTTCTTCTCAAACCCCGCCGGGGGCCGTTTTCTTCGTTGGCGGAAAGGCCGCCGCCCAGGCGGCGTGGTCGGCCTCGTTCCTCTGCTCATAGGCCTGGGCGAAATCGGCGATCGCCTCGTCGAAGGCGCTGCTGTCGCCCATATAGCCGGAGATCAGCGCCGGATCGCCGGTGCGGGCATGGGCGCGGGCCAATGTCCGTCCGCATAGCCGCGCATAATCGGCCAGGGCATGCGTCCCGGCAATGTCGGCGATTCCGGCGAGCCGTCGGTTTTTCAGGATGCGGACGTAAAATTCGCGGCCGGTTTCGTCGGATTGCGTCCAGCCGAGGAAAATATCGCTCGCCGCCTGTAACATGCGCTGGCCCTCGACCACGCGGCGGCCCTGATGGCCATCAAAGGCGAGCTTTTCGTCGAGCGCCTCCAGCACCGAACGGTTGGCCTCCTTGACTTGCAGGAACATCGGCTCCTCGTCGCCGCTCATGAACAGGCCGACGTAGCAATAAGTGCCGATCGAACCGACGCCGACGGCCTTGAACGCGAAATCCTTGAGCTCATAACGGTCGTAAAGCACGGCGACTTCGGGCGCCATGGTGGCGCGATATCGGGCGAAGCCCTGCTGCACATCGAACCCCCTGGCGGCGTCGGAGCCGGCGGCGAAATGAAAAATGCGCGGCGCCTTGTCATGGATGACGGGAGCGCCGGATTCGGCCAGCCTCGGGAAATTATCGTCCTTGTCGAGCCCCTGGCCGCGCGCCCGCGCCATGATCTCCAACATTTTCTTGCGCATCGCCGCATTGCGGAATTTTTTGGTTTCCTGCTCCAGATCGATCCGGCTGTGCCAGACTTCGAGCGGCGTGAGATAGGTAGCCGCCTCCATCCGCTTGCGATAGGCGCGCACCGTGGCGGCGGCGAGTTCGTGGCGATGCGATTTCGATGCGCCTTGCGCGGCGGCGGCCACCGCGATGCTGGTCGCCAGCCGCTTGACGTCGACGGTGAAGTCGACATTCGCCAGCGTCTCATCGAAATCGTTGATGTTGAAAAGAATATTGTCTTCCGGCGTGACAAAGGCGCCGAAATTCATCAAATGGCAATCGCCGCAGGCCTGGACCCGCGCGCCGACCATCGGCTGCCATTGCAGGTCATGCGCCATCACCGCCGCCGCGCCGCGCAGATAGCCGAACGGGTCCTCGGCCATCGCTTGCCGCCGCGTCTCCAGGAGCGCCGGCAGCCGCGTCGCGTTCTGCGCTTCGACAATGGCGTTGGCGTCGCGATCCATCGGCCCGACCAGATGCCCATGGGCGGCGCGCGGCGACAGTTTGCGCAAGCCCTTGCCCTGTTGCAACCGGTCGGCGCGCGAGGCGAGGAAAGCGGTCATGGCAGGCTCCTGGAGCATATTCCCAAAAAATTGGAGACTTTTTGGACAAGAATATGCGGTGACAAAAATGAGCTGGGCGTCAAGAAACAACGCAAGGATCGTCTTATGCAAGGTCTTGTCTATGCGAACAAGCCGGGGAGGGGACTCAAACCATAATTCGCCGCCAGTTTTTCGCGCAGTATTCGCGCCGTGGTCACGGCGGCGGGGCCGTCGCCGTGGAGGCAGATGCTGTGAATGGGCGTGGGCAGGATTTTGCCGTGGCGCGAGACGATTCCGCCCGCCGCCAGCATGGCTTCGACATGGGCGAGACAGCGCTGCGCGTCATCCAACACGGCTCCGGGAAACGCGCGCGGGGTCAGCGTCGCGTCGTCCTCATAGGTCCGGTCGGCGAAAATTTCCGCCGCGACCGCGAGCCCCGCCGCCGCGCCGGCCTCGGCAAGCAGCGACAAGGCTGGCGCAAGCAGGATCAGTCCTGTGTCAAAGGCTTTGATCGCACCGACAATGGTCGCGGCGAGGGCGCGGTCACGGCAGGCGTCGTTGCTGAGCGCGCCATGCGGCTTGACATGGGAAAGGCGGGCGCCTTGTTCGCGCGCGAAAGCATCGAGCGCGCCGATCTGGTAAAGCACATAGGCGTAAATCTCGTCGGACGAACAGCGCAGCGAGCGGCGCCCGAAACCCTGCAGGTCGGGATAGGCCGGATGGGCCCCGACACTGACGCCGGCGGCGAGCGCCGCCGCGACGGTCTGGCGCATCGTCACCGGATCGCCGGCGTGAAAACCGCAGGCGAGGCTCGCCGATTGCACCAGCGGCAGCAGGCTCGCGTCGTCGCCCATGCGCCAGGCGCCATAGCTCTCGCCGAGATCGGCGTTGAGATTGAGTTTTTTGGCGGAGGAGGTCATGGGCTACCGTTCATGGCTTCGCAAAAACAGCGCCGTCATTGCGAGGAGCGAAGCGACGAAGCAATCCAGTAGCCTCAGGGACTGTAATTGCCTGACGGGCTGAAAAGAACGGCCTCATTTCCCCGAAATCGCGCCGCTGATCAGATTCTCGCTCCATAATTTGCCGCAGTCCCAACTCTCGCCATCCGGCGCGACGGCGGCGCGCCATCGCGCGAAATTTTCGCGCAGATCCTGTCGCGCCTGCGTCGCCTGCCGGTGATCGACCGGCGTGAAACCCATCATTTCGCCGGGGGCGAAATGCGCCAGCCGCCCGAGATCGGCGCCGATGACGCAACCGATCTTGGCATAGCCGCCGGAAGTCTGGCAATCGGCGCGCAACACGATCGGCTGGCCGTCGCCGGGAACCTGAATCGCTCCCGGCGTCGCGCCGTCGGAGACGATATTGGCGCCGGCGGGACCATGGGCGAGGCGCGGCCCTGAAAGCCGCATTCCCATGCGGTCGCTGTCGGCGCCGACGCGCCAGTCCGAAGCTTCGAAAAGCGCCAGCGACCGGAGCGCGAAATTTTGAACCTGCGGGCCGGGGATGAAACGGATTTTTCCTTGCGCGTGGCTGAACGGCGGGGCGGAAAGACCGGCGCCGTCGCCTTGCGCGCAGGCAAGAGCGTCGCCATGTTCGAGCGTGCGGCCGCCCAATCCGCCAAAGCCGCCGCGCAGAAAGGTCGAACGCGCGCCGAGAATTTCCGGAACATCGAGGCCGCCGGAAAAGCCGAGATAGGCGGGGCTGCGCGACAGGCGCAACGCCACCACATCGCCGTCGCGCAAAACCAGACCGCGCCAGCCGGCGATTTTTTCCTCCGCACCGTCGGCGCGCGTCAATACGCCGCTCAGGTCGCCGGCAAGGCCGAGCCGCAGCGGACCCTGCTCGACGCGCAGGGTCGGCGCGGCGAGCAGCAGTTCCAGCCCGGCGGCATTTTCCGGCGCGCCCGCCAGCGCATTGGCGGCGGCGAGGAAGAAAGGATCGAGCGCGCCGCTGAGCGGAACGCCGAGCGCCCGGAAATTCCGGCGTCCGAAATCCTGCACGGCGACGCCGGCGCCGGCGCGTTCGACCCTCAGTCGCGCCATGAGCCAGCCTCGGTCAACAGGCGCGCGTCGAAACCGCCGCCGCTCCATTCGCGTTCAAGCCTTAGGAAAGCAGCGCGGTCGATTTCGCGCCAGCGCACAAGGTCGCCCGCCGCCAGCAGCGCCGGCCGCGCCGTCCGGCCGGGATCGAACAGGGGCGCCGGGGTGCGGCCGATCAGCCGCCAGCCGCCGGGACTGGCGAAAGGATAGGCGGCGCACATCCCGTCGGCCACGGCCAGCGAGCGCGCCGGCACGTTTTTGCGCGGCGTTTCGAGTCGCGGCGCCGATAGCCCTTCGGGCAGGCCGCCGAGATAGGCGAAGCCGGGCTGGAAACCGAGCATGTAGACTTCAAAAACCAGCGTCGAAAATTGCGCCATATAGGCGTCCGGCGTCAGGCCGCGCCATTGCGCCGTCTCCGCGAGATCGGGCGCGAAATCGGCGTCGCGGCAGAACGGAATTTCAAACAGCGCGCCGGGTTTTTCCTCCGGCCGGGACTCGCGCGACAGATTTGCAAGATATTCGGCAAGAGCCGCGAAAGCGATGCGGTCGGGATCGTACCAGACCGTCGCCGAGGCGAAGGCGGGCGCCCATTCCTCGATGGCTTCCGGGCGCGGGCCGGCCTCAAGCGCCGCACAAAAATGTTTTACCCGCGCATGGGTTTGCGCGTCGATCCGGTCGCCGAACACCACGGTCAGCGCGGCGTCGCCGAGCGCCTGAACCTTCACATCGGCGTTGCGGAGGTGCGACATCTGGAAGCGGCCCCGGAAAAAACCATTCTCAAGCGACAAGAATCCACGGCTCACGTCGAGCGATCGCCGGGTATCAAAATCGGCGCCCCGGCCCGACGGCACGGGATCGCCAACGGCCTTGAACAAATAACTTACATTATTTTGCTGTTTTTTTCCGCCAGTCATGGCCCAATGGCGATCCGCGCGCCGGAAACGCATAAACAGGCGAGGCCTGGCCGCCGCGCGTGAAAAAAAACCTGGAGGAAAGAATGAAAGCGCATTTTCTGGCGACGGCCCTGCTTGCCGCCGCGACCCTGACCGCTGCCGCCGCCGGGAAGGAAACGGTGACCGAATCGGTCAAGATCGATGCGCCGCCGGCCAAGGTCTGGGCGCGGATCGGCCATTTCGGCGATCTTTCCTGGCATCCCGCGATCAAGAAATCCGAGGCTTCGAACGGCGAAGCGCAGGATTCGCAGCGCCGCCTCGATCTCGGCGGTCCGGCGCTGTGGGAGGCGCTGATCAGCCACAGCGACGCCGAGCGCAAATATACCTATCGCATCCTCGACAACGCCGAAAACCAGAAACTTCTGCCGGTTTCCCATTATGTCGCGACCATTGAGGTCAAGCCATCCGGACAGGGCAGCGAGGTGGTCTGGGTCGGAACTTTCGAGCCGGCCGCCGGCGCCACCGCCGAAGCCGCGAAAAAGGCCATCGCCGGGGTCTATCGCGGCGGCCTCGACAATCTGGCCAAGGCGCTTGCAACCAACTGATGGATTTCGGCGTCAGCAAACCTGAGCGCCCGAAACCGGCTCACCCGAGCGAAAAATGGGCGGCGACGGCGCGACAGGCTCTGCTTTACGCGCTGCCGCTGGCCTTTGTCGCTCTCATCGCCGGGCAATGGCTTGACGCCGATTTCGTCATGTTGCGCGACAGCGAGCAGCAGCAGTCGGCGCAAATGGCCGATGAACTTGGCGCGACCGGCGCGAGCGCGGTCGCGGAAATCAGCGCGGTCGCCTGGGCGGATATCGCGCGGGCCGAAGCCGACCAGCCGCATTCCGCGTCGCGGCTCTGGCAGGTGGTCTATGGCTACAACCTCAATCTGCTGATCCTGCAACGCAAGGGCGAGCGCACGGTTTTTCCGCCCGAAGACCCTCTCGCCATGCCGAAAATGTGGGAGGAGAAATTGCGCGCCCTGTCGGATGTAGCGGACCTGTTGCGCGACGGCGACCAGTTGAACGGCTGGTTCCCCCATATTTCCGGCGAATATTATTTCGAATGCCGCCGCTCTGGCGCGGGCGCGACGCGCGTTGAAAATTGCATCGCGCTGAGCAGCAAGCAGATTTTCCCGGCGCTTTTCGTCGCCCTCGACGTCAAGGCCAACCGGATGCCGAACGGATCGTTTCGCCTGCGCGATCCATTCGACCGCGTGGTCTGGCGCCACGGCGCATCGACGGCGAGCCACCAGGCGTTCATGCTCAGCGGCGCCTTGCATAATTGGGTGGTGGAAATCGCCGGCGCGCCCGCGCCGCGACGCGGCGCGCTGGGGCGGCTGGCCCTGGCGGCGCCGCTGGCGCTGTTCTGGCTGTTGCTGGTCTTTCAGGCGCGTCGCGCACAAAACGCGCTGCGGGCGGAAATTTCCGCGCGCGCCGACCTCGCCACCCGGCTGTCGCACGATTTGCGCACGCCACTGGCCAACCTGAAGCTTTACGCCGAACTGATTTCGCGCAAGGCGGGCGGGCCGGAAGTCGATCGCTATTGTGCGGTGCTGATGGAAGAAATCGACCGGCTCGACGTGCTCGCCGGCGAGACGATTTTTAAAAACGACGCCTTTTCGCGGCTTGAGCCCAAGAAATCCGCCGCCGATCCGGGCCGCCTCGCCAAAAGCATTCTGGCGCGCTATCAAAACCTGCTGGCGGCCTCCGGTTCGCACTGCGAACTCGAATGCGCCGTCGATAAATCTCTTTGTTTCGACGCCAATGCTTTCGAGCGTATCCTGATCAACCTCATCGACAATGCGCGCAAATATGCGCCCGGACGCATTTGCGTGACGATCGGCTGGGAAGACGGAATGCTGTCGATGGCGGTGCGCGATTTTGGCGGCGGCGCGCCGTCGCCGTCGCAGGGCGGCTCCCATGGTTTGGGACTGGCGATCGTCGGGGAATTGACGCGGGCCAATGGCGGCGGCTTTTCCCTGAGCGGCGCCGATCCCGGCCTTTGCGCGCGGGCGACGATCCGCGCCGAAGCTGAGGGGAAGGGGCGTTGAGGATTCTGATCGCTGAAGACGACGTCAACCTGCGCGCCGGCCTGGTCGATCTGCTGACGCTGGAGGGTTTCGTCTGTATCGTCGCCGAGGACGGCGAGGCGGCGTGGAGCGCCTTTGTCGAACAGGCGCCGGCGCTGTGCCTGCTCGACGTGATGATGCCGCGACTCGACGGGCTCGACCTGTGCCGCCGCATCCGCGCCCGGGATTCGCTCGTTCCCATCCTGCTGCTTTCCGCGCGCGGCGCGGAAATCGAACGCGTCATCGGCCTCGAAATCGGCGCCGACGACTATATCTCCAAGCCGTTTTCCGCGCGGGAACTGGTGGCGCGGATCAAGGCCGGCCTGCGCCGGGCCAAGGCGGCGCAGCCGGCGGAAAAGGCGGGTCCCGCCGAGGAGGCCGGGCGCTTCCGCATGGGCGACCTCGACATCGATCCGGCGGCGTTGCGCGCCCGGCGGTTTGGGCAAAAGGGCGACGGCCAGACCATCGATCTGGCGCCGCGCGAACTCGCCATCCTTCAGGCCTTGCGCGAGCGCAAGGGCAAGGCGGTAACGCGCGACGAATTGTTCGATCTCGCCTGGGGCCGCGATTACATGCCCAACAGCCGCGCGCTCGACCAATATGTCTCGGTGCTGCGGCGCAAGATCGAGATCGACCCGGCGCGTCCGCGCATCGTCACCACCGTCCATGGCGTCGGCTACCGCTATGACGAAGAAAATGGAACCTGACAGAAATCTTGCATAATTCTCGCCTTCGACTGACGCAATTTTTGCCACGGCGACGTAGAACACTTATGGTGGTGGCGAGCGGCGCGGCGGCTTTCGTTGCATCGCCCGCGTCGCCGCGCGAATTAAATTTACCTTACGGGAGATCGAGCATGACCTGGACCGCGCCTGAAGCCTGCGAAGTTTGCGTCGGAATGGAAGTCACGAGCTATATGTCCGCCGAAATCTGAGCCGGCGCGACAAACACCGGGATCGAAGCCGGGCCGCTTTCCTTGCCGAAAGCGGCCCGTTTTTTATTTGGCGAAGCTTTTGAACCCCGGCCCCTCATGGTGAGAAAGACTCCGTCAGGGGTCGCAAGACGCCTGACGGAGGCTGTCTCGAACCATGGGCAGCCTGCGAAATCTTTCGAGCGGCGCGGCTTGAACGCCCGGGTCACGATGCCCTCGCCCTTCGAGACGCCTGCCGAAGCAGGCTCCTCAGGGTGAGGGGAATATTGTTTAATTTAAGAGTGTTATGAAGGTTTTTCGTTACGTGGCGAAGCGGCCTTCACCCTGGGCTGAGCCCATATGCGGGGTCCTTCACCCGCCATATTTTTCGCGCAAGACATTCTTCTGCACCTTGCCCATGGCGTTGCGCGGCAGGTCCTGGACGAAGAAAATGGTCTTCGGCCATTTGAATTTCGCCAGCCGGTCGGTCAATGCGGCGCGGATAGCGGCCTCGTCGATCGCGGCGCCGGTTTCGCGCACGATGATGGCGGCGACCGATTCGCCGAAATCGGCGTCGGGGACGCCAATCACGGCGCTTTCGACGACGCCGTCGATTGCGTCGATCTCGGTCTCGATTTCCTTCGGATAGATGTTGAGGCCGCCGGAAATAATCAGGTCCTTGCCGCGTCCGACGATGCGCACATAGCCATTTTCGTCGATCTGGCCGAGATCGCCGGTGATGAAGAAACCATCGGAGCGAAATTCGCTCGCGGTTTTCTCCGGCATCAGCCAATAGCCCGGAAAGACATTGGGGCCTTTCACCTCGATCATGCCGATGGTTTCCCGCGGCAGCAGGGCGCCGGTTTGCGGGTCGGCGATGCGCAACGCGACGCCGGGCAGGGCGGGGCCGACGGTTCCGGCGATGCGCGCGCCGTCATAGGGGTTCGACGTGTTCATCATCGTCTCGGTCATGCCGTAGCGCTCGAGAATGGCGTGGCCGGTGCGCTCGAACCAGGCGCGATGGGCCTCGGCGAGCAGAGGCGCGGAGCCGGAGACGAACAGCCGCATCGCCGCGCAGGCTTCCCGCGTCAGTCCGGGCTCGGCGAGCAGGCGGCTGTAAAAGGTCGGAACCCCCATCATCACCGTGCCGCGCAGAAAACCGTCGCGCTTTTCCTGCATCGCGGCGAGAACGTCCGCCGCGTCGAATTTGGGCTGGAAGTTCATCGAGGCGCCGGACAGCAGCACGCAATGGGTCGCCACGAACAGGCCATGGGCGTGATAGACCGGCAAGGCGTGGATCAGCACGTCATGCGAAGTGAATTTCCAGCAATCGACCAGCGTGAGCGCATTGGCGGCGAGATTGTCGTGCGACAGCATGGCGCCTTTCGAGCGCCCTGTGGTGCCGGAAGTATAGAGGATGGCGGCCAGATCGTCGGCGCCGCGCGCAAATGTGTCGAAATTTTGCGGGCTGTAGAAGGCGAGTTCGAAAACCTCGCCGCATTCCTGTCCCTCCCGGCCGGCGCCATGGGTCGCGAGGCGGACCCCGGACCCGGCGGCGGCCCCGGAGAGGGCGTCGCGCCGCTCCGGGTCGCAGATCAGGATTTTTGGCCGCGCGTCGGAGAGGAAATAGCCAACCTCATGCGGCGTATAGGCGGTGTTGAGCGGCAGGAACACGGCACCGGCGCGCAGACAGGCGAGGTAGAGCAACACAAAGGCCGGCGATTTCTCCATCTGGACGGCGACCCGGTCGCCCGGTTCGACGCCGAGCGCCGTCAAAGCATGGGCATATCGCGCGCTGGCCGACAGCATCTGCCGATAGCGGATCGACAGGCCTTCCGGCGTCTGGATGAAAATCCTGTCCGGAGCGGCGATTTTCGCCACGATGAGATCGAACAGATGATTCAAACCTGGACCCCGACAAACCCTTCGAGTATCGACAAACCATTCGAGTATAAAGACTTTTCGGCGTCCGACTCCATCTTTCCGCGAGCGGGGAGAGCGAACCGGTCCTGCTGAACCCATGGCCGCGCCGCCTTTAAAATAAATGCACTTTGGCGCCTACTTCCTTGATCCGCGTCAAGGTTTGGACGCGGAATGGGATTAAGCTGCACTCCTTGCGCATGGACAGGCTCTCGAAAACGGAGTGAAGGCGATGCTCGCGTCGGAAATCATGACCCGTGAAGTCAAGACGATCGGCCCCGACGCGACCATCGACGAGGCCATCGCGATTTTGCTGGCGGCGCGTGTTTCCGGCATGCCGGTGGTTGACGCCACGGGGCGGCTGGTCGGCGTGGTCAGCGAGGGCGATTTCCTGCATCGCGCCGAAATCGGCGCCGCCAAGCGCAAGCCGCGCTGGATCGAATTCCTGCTCGGTCCCGGCGAGATCGCCGAATCCTACGTGCTGAGCCATGGCCGCAAGGTGCGGGAAGTGATGACCCGCGACGTGGTGTCGGTCGAGGCGTCGACGCCGCTGACCGAACTCGGCGAGATCATGGAGAAGCGCCGGATCAAGCGCCTGCCGGTGGTCAGCGGCGAACATCTGGTCGGCATCATCACCCGCTCCGATCTGTTGCGCGCGCTGTCGGCGGCCTTCGCCGCCCGGCCGGCCCCGACTTCGGCCGAATGCACCGACGCCGCCATCCTGGGCCGGCTGCTGGCGGAATTGAACACGCAAGGGTTCGCCTCGCCGCGCACGCTCGACGTCACCGTGGACCAGGGCGTGGTCACCTTGAGAGGCGAGATATTCGACGAGCGGCAGCGCCAGGCACTGATCGTCGCCGCCGAAAATATCGGCGGCGTCAGCAAGGTCGTCGATGAACTGGTGTGGATCGAGCCTTTTTCCGGCATGACCATCGGCAAGACCGGTTAGAATAGTTCGAGCCTGTCCGGTTAACGCGGACGCCCCTCGCGATATTTGGGCTTGGGGAAGAGCGAGACAGACACCGCCAGATCGACCGGAATCGGCTCGAACGCGTCATTCAAGCTCTGCTCGCAATGGCCTGTGCAACGTCGTCAGCGGACATTCCCGGCTTCGGTCGAACGCGTATTCATGACCCATTGGAGACCTTCGCCTGCCGTTGAGCGACGCTCTCTGGACGCCACGAAACGGCAACATTCGCCACTTTGGCGGAGACCGTTTTGTCGCCGAATTTCGACCCGAAGGCCGAAGTCTCGTCCTCTAAAGTCGACGCCGCGACCGGACGTCCGCAGCCGCCGCCGCTCAGGCGACCGCCGCCGGGCTCGGTCTTGTCTGGCGGCGGCCAAGAAAGCCGACGCCCGCGAG
>NZ_CAIUXT010000066.1 GCF_903903185.1 uncultured Rhodoblastus sp. | reverse complement strand
GCGCGAAGCTGGCGGCCAACCGTCAATTCGAGCGGCCGCTATCTGCGTTTTGGAGCTTCAGCGCCGCCAGGACCGGCGCCGCAAATCGATCGAACCGATGATTCCGGCTGCTTTCTTAAGGACAGCGGTCGTCGAAAGAGCAGCCTGACCGGGGAATTTTGACCCATTCCGGCCGGTCGCTGAAATCGCCACGGGAATCGATAATGCATCCATAGCGGCCGCTCGGATCGCCTGTTAATTTTGGCCAAGCGCTTGCCGCAGTGGCCCGAGGCCATCCTCGTAGACGCGCCAACGGCCTATCGCGCTGCGATAGATGGGTTGGCGCACCTGCGTGGCGCTGGCGGTCCTGACCGGCCGGTCCGTTTCGTGGAACGCCAGGCAGCGGTCGTCCCAGGGCAATCCGCAAAAATCGAGCAGCCGCCGCGCCTCGCGCTCGACGTGGTCGACCATATCCTCGTATTGAATGTCGACAAATGCGCTTGGCGGCAAGACCTGGCGCCAGTGCTGCATTAACCTTTCGTAACGCCGATAATATCGCCCGAGTTCGCCAAGATCGTAGGTATGGTTCTGCTCGGCGGAAAACAATTTGGAAAAACAGGAAAGGCAAGTGTCCATCGGATCGCGGACAACATGGATGATCTTGGCGTTGGGCAGGGCGAGATGGATCAGGCCGAGGTAATAATAATTCGAAGGCATCTTGTCGGTGACGCGCGCGCCTTCGGGCGCGACCCTTTGCACTTTGTCGAGATAACCTTGCGACAGCCGCCTCAGTACCGACGGCTCGCACGACGAGATCAATTCCGGAAAAGCGGGGCCCGACGCCTCTGCTTCGCCGACGACGTCATGCAGCGCCATCAGTTCGCCCGCGCCATGCGCCATGGGGTGGCTGGCGATGATCTGTTCGACGAGGGTTGTTCCGGAGCGAGGCATGCCCAGAACGAAAATCGGCCGCGGCGAAGGATCGCCGAAGCCGGATTTCGCCGCGATCAGTTCGCGCGAGAAAACGGTTTCGATCCGGTCGAAAAACGCCAGGGCGGCGCGTTCGTCATAAGCGATCGTCGCGCGTTTCCCTGCATTTCCCTTGAGCAAATGCGCGAAGGAGCGCGGAAAATCCTGGAGATCGGCATAGGCCTTGCCCAACGCGAAATCGAGCTGCAGTCGGTCGGTCGGCGAAAGGCCGTCCGGCTTCGCCGCGAGTTTTTCCATATGGGCGAGGTGCGGATCGTCGGGGGAGAATTTGACCGAGTCGGCAAGATTGACATAGACGCCGGTGACGTCGGGATCGAGCTCCAGCGCCTTGAGATAAGCCGCGCGCGCCTCGTCGAGCCGACCCAGATCCTTGAGCGCGTTGCCCATGTTGTTATAGGCGTCGGCAAGATCCGGGTTCAGCGCCAGCGCCTGCCGGAAACAGGCCAGCGCGCGTTCCGGTTGCTCTTCGGCGAAGGCGGCGCGGCCCAGAAGATTGATGGCGTCGTGACTGCGCGGGTTGAGCTTCAGCGCGCGCTCGGCCATGGCCGCCGCCTCGTCATGGCGGCGCATGTCGATCAGGGTCGCGCCGTAATGGACGAAAATCTTGTCGCTGCGCGACTCAATCGCCAGAGCCGCGCGAAAGGTCGCTTCCGCCTCGTCGAGCCGCTCCAGATCCTTCAGCGCCAGGGCCAGGCTGTCGAGCACGTCGGGATCGTTCGGCTTTTGCTCCAGCGCCTTGCGGTAGGCCGCCTCGGCCTCGCCAAAGCGCTTCAACTCGCGCAAACATGTGCCCAGATTGTTCCAGGCGTCGGCGAAACGCGGCTCGAGTTCCAGCGAGCGGCGATAGGCGTGTTCCGCCTCGCCGAAGCGCTTTAGCCGCTGCAAGGCGTTGCCGCGATTGCTGTGCGCCTGGGCGAAATCCGGTTGCAGCGCCACCGCGCGGTCGAGATATTTGAGCGCCTCGTCATAAAGGTTCCGGTCGAACAGGGCGATGCCGAGATTGCTCTGCGCCCCGGCGTTGTCCGGCTGGAGTTCGATCGCCCGGCGGCCCCCGGCGATGGCCTCGTCGGTCAAGCCGGCGAGCCGGCACATTTCGCCGAGATTGGCGTGATAGAGCGCCGTCTCGGGCGCCAGCGCAATGGCCCGCCGCAGATGGGCGATCGCCTCCGACAATTTTCCCGCTTCGTGGGCGATCAGGCCGAGCAGATGCGCCGCCTCGGCATTGCCCGGCTCGATCGCCGCCGCGCGTTGGCAAAAATCAGCCGCATCCGCAAGCAGGCGCGCCCGGCGCCTCTGCTCGGCCATGGCCAGCAGATGTCCGACATTGACGACCTCATGCGCCGGTTGCGACCGGGACGACCGTTGCGCCTCGACGTCGACGATGGCCGCGGCGTTTTCCGCCCGGCGCCGGCCCTCGCCCAGAAACGGCGTCAATTGCGCCGGATCGCCGGACGCGGTAGCCGCCAGCGCATGGGCGACGCGGGCGATGACGGCGGCCCAGTCCTCATCCTGTTTTTGCCGAAAAAGCCGGGCGTTGGGATACCAGGAATTGTCTTCGCGCTCCAGCCTCCAGCGCCAGTCCGCCACCCAGGAAGTCAGAACCCAGAGCGGCCGGCCAAGCGAGCCGGCGAGATGGGCCCCCGACGAATCGATCGAAATCACCAGGTCGAGGCCGGTCATCAGGCCGGCGGTGTTGGCGAAGTCGCCCAGATCGCGTGAAAAATCGAGGACCTTTTTGGCGCCGGGGCCGAGTTTCTTCAGGTCCGCGCCGCGCGCGCCAAATTGCAGGCTGGCGAAAGAGACGCCGGGAAGTTTCAGCAAAGGCGCGAGATGGGCGACATCGAGCGAGCGCCGGACATCGTTGGTGTGTTCGGGATTTCCGGCCCAGATCAGGCCGACCCGCAACCCCTGCATCGACGCGAGCCGCGCCTGCCAACGCGCGATAGCCTCGACCGGGGCGCGCAGCGACGGAATTTGCGCCGGGATCGTTTCATAGCGCGTGCCGAACATATGCGGCAGGCTCATCAGGGCGATGTCGCAATCGTAAGGCGCCGGATCGCCGCGATCGCCTAAAATCTCCACGCCGGGCAGACTTTCGCGCATCAGAACGGCAAGCTCCTGATGCACGCGAAAACTGACTTTGCCCGCGCGCCGCGCCAGCAGGGGAATATAGCGGGCGAATTGCAGCGTATCGCCAAATCCCTGTTCGGCCTGGACATAGATATGCTTGCCGGCAAGGCTTTCGCCGCGCCAGGGCTTTTCGGGAAAGCGCGGACCCTTGCGCTCGGTCGAGCGCAGCCGCCATTCATATTCGGAAAAACCCTCGGCGAAATCGCCGCGCATCAGCAGCAGGATGCCGAGGCCCGAATGGGCGTTGGCGTGATCGGGCGCCAGCGCAATGGCCCGGCGCAGACAGACCACGGCCTCGTCGTAATCGCCATTGTGATGCAAGGAGGTGCCGAGATTGGCCCAGGCGTCGGCGCTTTGCGGGTCGAGCGCCACGGCGGCTCGATAGGCGGCGACCGCCTCGTCGAGGCGCTTCAGCCCATGCAGGGCGTTGCCCAGATTAGTGTGCGCCTGGGCGAAATTCGGGTCGGCGGCGATGGCGCGGCGGTGCGCGCGGGCGGCGTCCTCGTAATCCTTCAATTCATAGAGCGCGGCCCCGAGATTGCTCCAGGCGACAGCCGCGCCGGGATCGATGGACGTAGCGCGGCGGCCCTCTTCGACCGCTTTCTTGAGCGCGCCGGCGAGTCGGTACATTTCGCCGAGATTGGCGTGAATCAGCGCATTGTCGGGCGCATTGGCCGCCGCGCGCCTGATCTGTTCGATGGCCTCGGCTTGCCGGCCCGCCTGATGAAGGATCACGCCCAGGAGATGCCGCGCCTCCGGCAGGTTGGGCTGCGCGTCCAGAATGCGCCGGCACACCGATTCGGCTTCGATCAGGCGGTTTTCGCAACGGCAGCGTTCGGCATAGGCCAGCGCCTCCCCGAGCGGCATGACCGTCTGCGTTCCGCTGCTTCCCGTCTCGGCCATGCCTGTCCCCGATCAGAAAATGCGTTTGCCATGAATTTTCGGCATCATAGCTTTCAGACATCAGAGCGGAGGCGCGGTCAAGATCGGTAAATCGCGCCGATAGTCACGCTATAACCCGTTGGCGCCGGCGGACGCGAAAAGGCGCGCGGGACGTAACCGGGCCGAGAGAAATTTCGAGTCCGTGGCTATTGCGCAACAACCGCCGGGCAGCCTCTGAAAAGTCTCGCTTTTTTGACCCCCGGCGAAGCTCGGCGGCTCCATGTGTCTCATTTCCAAGCGTTTTCTCGACAAAAAGCGGCCATTTCGCAGCGTCACGCCCGAGCTGCGAATTTCTGTTTGTCGGGACGTTGAGGTATCAATGCCTGTGGATCGCAGCGTCGGTCGGAGGGGGCTCCGTTCCTGTCCTCGCGTGACGGCGGCTTCGGTTCTTTCGATCCAGACTGTTGTTTACTCTTGCGTTTCAAGTTCAGGCGGCTCCGGCGGGTTTACCGGGAGCAAATCGGCGGTTCGTTGGCCCGCGAATCGTCCTCCGCAAAAATTAAGTTCGGCCATGCCGGTGGAATGAACGAAAATGACGAACCGGAAATCCAGGCATAAGCTGCTCGCCTCCTGTTCCATTGCGGCTGTGCTGGTTGCGTCCTGCCCGCCGAGCGTTCTGGCCGCCTGCATGCAGGTCGGGAGCGGCGGCGCGGACAATCCGGCCGGCCAAACCGTCGCCGGCTATTGCGTCACCAACACCAGCTTTACCGGCGCCGTCGCCAACGAAGGGACAATCGCCCCATCGGGGATCACTCTCGCCAACGGGACCATTACCGGTCAAATCACCAGTTCTGGCGTGATTCTTGGCGGGATCGCGCTCGATCAGAACAGCGCGATTACCTCGGGCAAGACGGCGATTGCAATCGGTGGCCCGACCTTTTTAGGCGGCATCGCCAATGCCGGCGCGATTTCGGGCGCAGAGGTCGGGATCCGCGTCGGCGCGGCGCAGGGAACGACCAGCGCCAGCAACGTTGTATCGAGTTTCTATGGTGGTATCAGCAATAGCGGAACGATCTCCAGCGGCGGTATTATTGTCAATAACGTGAACATTTTTTCGGGCGGGATCAGTAATAGCGGCGCGCTCTCAGGAGCAGGCGGCGGCATCTCTCTTTCAAATTTGAGCAATTTCTCGGGCGGGATCAGCAATAGCGGATCCATGTCAAACGGAATCGGCCTGATATTTTTGAGCACTTTCTCCGGTGACATTAGCAATTCCGGCACGATCACGGCGAACTCCACCCGCACCGGCGTAGGCATATCCGTCTACCAAGTCACCAGTTTTGCAGGCTCGATCAGCAACAGCGGCACGATATCGGGCCTAGCTGGCATCGGTATCGTGGGCAGCACGATCAACGGCGCGATCGTCGACAGCGGGGTGATCCTTGCGGGCCCCGGAAACGCCATTTTTGTCAATGCCGCAAGCCAAATCAACGCAGGCAAAACCGCCATCGCGATCACCGGCCCGACCTTTACCGGCGGCATATCCAACGCCGGAACGATTCAGGGCAAAACGGGCATACTTATTGGCGCGGGAGTCAGCCTGGGTTCGGGAGACGCCATTATCAACAGCGGTACGATCACCGGATCGACCGCTGCGATCGACGTCAGCAAAGCCACGAGCCCGGTCACCATCAATCAGACCAGCGGCCTCATTTCCGGTGCAATCAATCTGTCGGCCTATGCCGACGTCCTCAACATCACCGGCGGGTCGATCGCGGGCTCCATCCTCGGCCAAGGCTCCAGCAACACGATCAATTTTGCGCCCGGCGCCGGCAACACCTTCACTTATGACAACTCCGTTTTTGTGCGTGTCAATCAGGTCAATATCAATTCAGGGCTGGTCGTTCTCAACTACGCAGGCAGCAACGCCGTCAGCTTCAATGTCACCAGCGGCGGCACGCTGGCGGGCAAGGGCCTCATAACCGTCGCACCGCCAGGCTCTTCCACCGTCAATGCCCTGAACGTCAACAATGGCGCCACTTTGTGGCCGGGCGTCCCTGGCTCCGCCGGAACGCTCACCCTCGCCGCCAATGTGATTTTCGCCTCTGGCGCGACCTATCAGGACACGTTCCGCGTCAAAAACGCAGGCCTGACCGCCATCGATGGCGCGGCGACGCTCGGCGGCGCCACTGTGGTGATCGCCGCGGGCAGCACACCGATCCTGGGCATGCCCTATACGATCCTGACCGATACGGCGGGCGGCCTCGGCGGCGGCAATATTTTCAATCCGAACGTCAGTTTCAACGGCCAGACCGGGACGCTGACCTATGACGCGACGGACGTTTTCCTGACGCTTGGCGTTGCCCCGGTTTGCTATTCGGGCCCGTTCCCCTCGAATAATTCCGGCTCGCTGCCCTGCATCAAAGCCAGCGGAACCTCCTTCAGCGGCAATATCGTTAATGCGGCGAGCGGCGTCATCGGCCCCGGTTCGTCAACGGGCGTCGGCATTTTGGTCAGCTCCGCCACGATCGGCGGCAATATTTCCAACGCCGGCGCGATCACAGCCCCGACAGGGATAGGCCTCGTTGGCGCCACGATCAATGGCGCGATCATAGACAACGGCGTGATCCAGTCGTCGCTTCATGGCATTTTGGTTGACAGCGCCAGCCAGATCAATTCCAACAAAACTGGCATTGCGATTACCGGCGCGACTTTTTCGGGCGGCATTTCCAATGCCGGCGCGATCTCGGCCGGCGGCGACGCCATCGGCCTTTTGGGTGTGAGCGCGTTTTCTGGCGGTGTCAGTAACAGCGGCGCGATTTCGGCGCCGGCAAGCGCGGGCGTCAGCGTCGGCGCCGTCAGCAATTTTGCGGGCAATATTTACAATACAGGCGCAATCGCCGCGAAAACCGGCGTCCGCTTCGTCGGCAGCACAATCAATGGCGTGATCTTTTCCAGCGGCAATATAATCGCGAGCACCGCCGGCGTGACGGTCGACGCCAACAGCGCGATTGTCGCCTCCGGCTTAACTGCCCGGGCGATCGGCATTTATTCCCCGACCTTCACCGGCGGCGTCACCAATTTTGGCACGCTCAGCGTGACTCATGGCCCCGATGACACGATCCCCAATCCCCTTTTCGGGACCGGCGGCATAGCCGTTGGATTGGCCTATCCCTATGAGGGCGTGGGGCTGACGACCTCGTTCGGCGGCAATGTTTCCAACGCCGGAACGATCAGCACGGATTATGTCGGGATCGAAGTCCGGCGCGTCGGCTCGTTCAGTGGCTCGATCATCAACAGCGGCTCCATTGCAGCGGCCAGCACCGGCATTTTCCTCTACTCTACCAAATTCGGCGGCGGCATCACCAACTCCGGAACGATATCCGCTGGGGGCGCCGGCATTTTTGCTTATGCCGGCTCCACTTTCAGCGGCGATATCTCCAATTCGGGAACGATCGCCGGCGGCATATTCGCGGATGTTGGTCAGGCGTTCCTGGGCGGCGTCAGTAACAGCGGCGTAATCTCGGCGGCGCGTTTCGGGATCGTGGCGTCTCCGCCGAGCACGCTTTCGCGCGTCGAAGGCGACGGCGGTTCGTTTGCCGGCAATATCAGCAATTCCGGCACGATTTCCGGCAATGCGGGCATTTTCGTCGGCGGTATTTCCGGCCTGCAGTATGGGATCACCCATTTCAGCGGCGGCATCACCAATTCGGGCGTCATCAGCGCCGCCGTCGCCCCAACGGGCGCATTGTTTGGCGCGGGAGCGGGCGTCGCCGTCACAGGCGTCAGCACGTTTTCGGGAAACATTTCCAATTCCGGCTCGATTTTCGGCCGAACTGGCATTGCAATCGGCGCGGGCGTCGGCTTTGCTTCCGGAAGCGCCATTATCAACAGCGGCACGATCAGCGGTTCGGTCTCCGCCATCGGCGTAAGCGCCGCCACCAGTCCCGTGACGATTGACCAGACCGGCGGGTTGATCTCCGGCGCCATAAAGCTTTCGGCCAACGCCGACGTTCTGAACATTTCGGGCGGAACCATCGCCGGCAATATCGTCGGCGCGGGGGCGAGCAATATAATCAATTTCGCGCCCGGCGCGGGCAACGAGTTCGATTATGGCGCCGCCTACGGTTTTTCCGGCGTCAATCAGGTTAATATCAATTCGGGCCAGACCGTGCTCAATGGCGCCAACAGCGCCCAGTATTTTACCGTCAACAGCGGCGGCACGCTCGCCGGCACGGGGACTCTGACGGGAACGGGCACGGTGACGAGTCCGTTCGTCATCAATTCCGGCGGCGTCCTGCAACCGGGCGCGACCGGCGTCCTGGGGACGTTCACGCTCACCGGCAATCTGACTTTTTCTGCCGGCGCGGCCTATCTCGAATTGATCGGCAATACGGTCAACAGCAAGACGGTCGTCAACGGCCTGGCGACGCTCGGCGGCGCCATGGTCACCATCGCCCCCGGCAGCTACGCGCCCAATGGCGTGAAATATACCATTCTCACAGATACTTCCGGCGGACTCGGAGTCGGCGGCAATATCTTCAATCCGCTCGTCAGCTATAAAGGCGTGACCGGAACCCTGACCTATGACGCCAACGACGTCTATCTGACCTTCGGCGCCGCCTCGGGCTGCTATTCCGCGCCGTTCCCTTCGTCCAATGCCGCCGCGATCTCCTGCATCAAGGCCAGCGGAACCTCGTTTGCCGGCAGCATCGTCAATGCGGCCAGCGGCGTCATCAGCCCCGGCTCTTCGTCGGGCGTCGGCATCCTGGTCAGCAGCGCGACGATCTCCGGCAACATCAGCAATGCCGGCACGATTTCGGCCCCGACCGGCATCAGCCTCGTTGGCGCGACGATGAATGGCGCGATTATCGACAGCGGCGTGATCCAGGCGACCGGCCATGGCATCCTGATCGACGCCAACAGCAAGATCGTTTCAACCAAAACCGCTGTCGCGATCGGCGGCCCGACCTTCACCGGCGGCATTTCCAATGCTGGCGCGATCTCCGGGGGCTACGGCGTCTTTGTCTATGGTAATCCGTCCGATGTGAGTATTTTCTCCGGCGGCATCAACAATTCAGGCACGATTTCGGCGGGTCATACTGGCATCGGGGTCGAATATGTCGCCAATTTCGCCGGGGGGATCGGCAATTCTGGCACGATTTCGGCGACAGCTCGCGACGGCATCCTTGTCCGCGGCGTCACAACTTTCGCCGGCGGGATTAGCAACGGCGGCAAGATCTCGGCAAGCTACGGCATCTCCGTCAGCAGCGTCTCGCAATTCGGTTCTTCGAGCGCTGGCGGCGGGATTACCAATACCGGCACGATCTCGGCGGGTTTGACCGGCATTGTTATCAGTTATTATGTCGCCAATTTCGCCGGCGGGATCAGCAATTCCGGCGTGATCTCGGCGGTCGATGCCGGCATCTATCTCGACGATGTACCAAATTTCTCGGGCGGAATCACAAACACCGGCACGATATCGACGGGAAAAACCGGCATCTACCTCTATGGTAGCGGCAGTTTCTCCGGCGGAATCAGCAATGGCGGGCTAATAACGGCAGGCTACTCCGGCATAGAATTATACAACGTTACCAATTTCTTTAACGGGATAACCAACAGCGGCACGATCTCGGCAAGCTCCGACGGCGTCAGCGTCGATCACGTCACCAGTTTCTCCGGCGGAATCAGCAATGGCGGCACGATCTCGGCAGCCTACTATGGCGTCTACGTCAACTTTTTGGATGTTTTCTCGGGTGGGATCAGCAATTCCGGCACGATCTCGGCGAGCACTGTTATCTCTCCATACGAAGGTGGCATTTCCGTCAACGGCTTGAACACTTTCTCCGGCGGGATCGCAAACAGTGGCATGGTCTTCGCCTCCGTTAATTCCGGTATCGCGGTCGGAGGGGTAAGCAGTTTCTCGGGCGGCATCAGCAATTCCGGCACGATCTCGGCGGCCGCCGACGGCATTTACCTCAGGTTTGTCACCAGTTTTTCGGGCAATATCGGCAATTCGGGGACAATCACCGCCAAAACCGGCATTTCGATCTGGCAGGGCGTCACTTTTTCGTCCGGTTCGGCTCTCGTCAACAGCGGCACGATAACCGGCTCCGCCGCCGCCATCGACCTGACGCGAGCCACCAGCCCTGTCACCATTGACCAAACCGGCGGCCTCATTTCTGGCGCAATCAAGCTCTCGGCCAACGCCGATGTGCTGAATGTCACCGGCGGCGCCGTAGCGGGCAATATTCTGGGCCTGGGTTCTGCCGACACCGTCAATTTCGCTCCCGGCGCCGGCAACACGTTTACCTACGCCAGTCCCTACGGCTTTTCGGGCGTCAATCAGGTCAACATCAATTCGGGCACAGTCGTGCTCAATGGTGTGAACAGCGCCACCGACATCGCCGTGAACAGCG
>NZ_CAIUXT010000065.1 GCF_903903185.1 uncultured Rhodoblastus sp. | reverse complement strand
GGCGCCGATTGCGATGTTCAGTAATTTTCGGGCGTTCTCCGGAATGATTCCATGGGCCAGCGGCAAAGCGAAATGGGTTTCCAGCGGCGACAACGCGAGGTCGAGGACGGTCCGTCCGTGAACGCTGGTCACCTGGGTCTCAGGATCCATCACGCTGGCGCCGGAAGCGTCCTTCATGTTCTGGCGCGGGATGACCGCCCCGATCTGTTTCGACAGATTCCGGATTTGCTCGTCATAGGGCGCGATAGGCGTCACTAGCGGGAGGGCCACGCCTTTCGGCAATATAAGGCCCTGATCATTGGCGATCCAGGGTTTGAGAGACAGATCGCCCTTTCCGGGAAAATCCGGGGCGATCCCGTTGAGCTTCATTACTGCCGTTAAAGCGGCGGGTATATGGCCGATATTGGTCACCACCGCACCGGCGGCGGTGGCGGCCGGAGCGTCGGGCGTAAAGATCGTTTCGACTCCGAAAAGCTTCAGGAACCACGATTCTTTATCCTCGGCCGAGTCTCCGGAACCGGACATCGCGCCGGCATGACCCACCGCGCGGGTCAGTTTGGATTTCCACCGCCCGACCACGCAGACGACAACCGGCTTGTCGAACTCCAGGTTGCGCTCATAGTAGCCGCCAGGTTCGCAATAGAGCACGGCTGCGGCGCTGCGAGGATCGTTTTTGAAAGCATGGGCGAAGTCGCGCGCCGCATAATGGATATAGACGTCCTTGCCGGACGAGACGAGGGTGGTGGTTCCCCACCCCTCCGTCGCAAGATATTGCGCGATGGTCGATGTGAAGCCACCCGAATTCGAGAAGATCGCAACCGATCCCTTCCGCAGGACTTCATTGGGATGATCGCCGCCGAGCGCGCCGCCGATGCGGACGCGATTCCAGGAATCGGCCACGCCAAGGCAATTGCCGCCGAAAATGTCTATCCCGTTCCCTTGGCCCAAAGCCCGGATTTCGCGCGCGTCATGCACCGAGACCTTTTCGGTGATGATGACAATCTTTTTCAATTCGCGATTGATGCGGATCAACTCGGCGACGCCGTCGCGGACGCCGGCGGGCGGCAGGTAGACGACGCCCGTGTTGAAGGTCTGGCCGTCGTTGATGCCCTCGAGAACGTTGTTGTAGACCGGTATGTCGCCGATCGGCGTCTCCAGAACCTGGCCCCGGCGTCCGGGCGAGGTGCCGAAAACGACATTGCCGCCGGAAAATGCGTGGCTGATCGGGGTGACCTGACGAGATTCGCTGCCAAGGATATTGAGAACGCAAACACGGTCATCTTTAGCGGCGATTTCGCTGAGGGAGTTGACGCCCAAATAATAGGGAAATCCCTCGAGTCCTCTTTTGAACATTTGTTTCGCTCCCTGATTTCGGACGGGCGTCTAGAGCGTTTTCAAGCGAAGCGGATACCGGTTCGCGTGAAGAAAACGCCTAAAAACAATAAGCGACAGCCCCCGATCCGATTCCGTCGGATCGGAAAAGGCTCTATGCGCTCTTTTCGAGACCGAGCTTTTGCGCAATCTCGGCGCGCCCGCCTTCTCGCATCCAGGTGTCAATCTGTCGGGCGTAGTTCGTCACTTCCGAAATCGCGCTGTCAAAGCCGAAGAAGCGAAAGGGAAGGCCGAGGCTGTCGCAATTCTCTGCAAGCGCCGCCATGCCCCGCACCAGGTTGGGGCCGCCGCGCGCGACCACGACATAGAGCGGTGTGGCTCCAAATTCGGAAAAATGTTCGCGCAAGGCGTCGCCCATCGCGCGGAACGTCTCGTAAATGTCGGTATTGTTGGCCTTGCCGCCGACGATGAACAGGACGTTTGTCTGTTTGAGCCAGTGCTTGAAGCAAATGCGCGCGACTTCCTTCATCTTGGCATAGGGAGGGTTCCCGCCGAAATCCGAGGAAATGATCGCCACGTCGCCGAGCAATTCGGTGACCAGGGAATTGGCGCCGCCGCCGAAAGTGGGCGCGAGAATAGACCCTTCACTATTGATGACGAAGACGTCCGACTGTCCCTGATAGGTCCGCAACTGATTGATTTCATGCTCAAACGCGGATGCGTCGAGCGAGAACAGGCTCCTGGGAAGATTGAGCCGATGCGCGCGCGGGTCGTCGCGATCGAAACCGCATTTGAAATCGCAGGCGACGGGGACGAGGCGCCCAAACTCATCCGGCCGCATGCGGATAGGATTGAGCTCTAACGTGGTCATTCCGTAGTGATGCAACAATTCCCAGAGCTTCGGTATGTATTGCACGAGCGGAGATATGATTTCTCGCGGCGCCTGGACACTGGTCAGCGCATTGGCGACGACGAAGGCTTTCAGTCCGGTCAGGGCGTCGAAAGGCACGCGGGCGATTTTCGAGGCCGGCACCTCTTCGATTTCCATGCCTCCGGAGGGGCTGAGCGTCATGGTAGGCGCGCGAAATTCGGTGGCGTCGGTCACCGAGAAATAGACTTCGTGCTCCGCTGCTACGGAGCTTTCGAACGTGACGCCATTCGCCTTTGAGACGCCTTGCGCCGTCTTCAATTCGGCAAAATAGAGGCGCTCCTTTTCGGCCAGCGCCGTCTTGACGTCTTTGGCGCTGCCGATCAGTCCGGCCTTTCCCTTCTTGCCGACGCCGCCCTTGAAGACGGGCTTGATAAAAATTTGCCCATGGCGGTCGATCAAATTCTGAATTTCATCTTCGGTGGCGCCGGGTCCGAGCACTTCGGAAGTCGGAAATCCCACATATTCAAGCAGTTGTGAGCCATAAAGCATTCCTGTGAGCTGCATTGGTCTCTCTATGGTTCGGTTGTCGTTTCATGGCGCCGGGGAGAGCGATCATAGACTACGTTTGGCGCTCGCGCGCCACCGTCTATTGAGAACGGAGTGGATAATGTTTTCGGGCCGTGGCGATCAGTGTTTGAAAGGCAATGAACCGAGGCCGTTCAGCTTATCGTAGAACCGGAAATTCGCGATGCAGACGCCGATGACGAAGAACTGGGGATATGGCAGTAACGTCGAATCCGCTCACTCCCTCCCCAAACTCGCAGTCTGGGGGCCAGAAAAACATTGCACGCGCGGCGCGGATGGTCCCAACCGCAGATAGCGGCCGCCCGAAGTGACGGCTGGGCGCCCGCTCGGCGCCAGGTCCGGTCATTGCCGGGCGCAATGAATAACCTTTAAAGCCGCTTCAAAGCGGACCTTCAACGGCTCTTCAATGGCTTGAGGCCAGAGTTCGACGGTTAACCGAACCGAAAGTCAGCGGGTCATCAAAATATTTTGATCTTTAAAAACATGACTTGGCCCGGCGCCCTGCTATCAAATGCAAGCGTTAAGGATGCGTCTTAAAGACGGAAACTAAGTTCGTCGCCGAAGAGGTAATTCATGAAAATCGCGTCTTTCACGCGCGTCGCTAATGTCTCGGAGCTTGTGGGGCCGGGGCCGTTCGCCTTGTCGGCGGATGGGGTCGATCTCGCCGTGGTTCATACGCAGGACGGGTGGCGCGCTTTCGAGGGACGCTGCCCGCATCTCGGAGCGCTGCTTGGCGAAGGAGAGATCGAAGGCGGTTATCTCGTCTGTCGCAACCACCGCTGGCGTTTCGATCTCGCCTCCGGCCAAAGGACAGGCGGCCCCGAGCGCCTGGCCTCCTGTGCGATCGTCGAGCGCAACGGAGCGATCTTCGCCGATGTCTCCAGCCTGAAGCACGGCGCCGAGAAGCAGACCGCGGCGCGCAAACTGCACGAACTGCCCGGCCCCAGGGCGCTGCCGTTTGTCGGGAACCTGCATCAGATCGACCAGAAGTCGGTTCATCTGGTTCTGGAGCGCTGGGCGGCCCGTTACGGGTCCGTGTACACATTCAGACTGGGACGCGACCGCGCTGTCGCGGTCAGCGATCCGCGCCTCATCGACCATGTGCTTCGTGAACGTCCCGAGGCGTTCCGCCGCTCCAGCACTCTGGATCGCATCCTGGTCGAAGTCGGCACGCGCGGTGTGTTCAACGCCGAAGGCGACGTCTGGCGTCCGCAAAGGAAGCTCACTGTCGCCGCGCTTTCCCAACGCCATCTTCGTGACGTTTACCCGCACATCAAGACGGTCGCCGAGCGCCTTCATCGACGCTGGCGCGGACTTGCCTCCGCAGGCGCCGACGCAGAAATTGTCGAAGAACTGAAACGCTTCACCGTCGACGTGACCATGCTGATCGTGTTCGGACATGACGCCAACACCGTCGAGCAGGACGGCGATGACATTACCGAACGTCTCTCGGTCCTCCTTCCCACGATCTCGCGCAGACTGTTCGCGCCTGTCCCGACCTGGCGCTTCCTCAGGCTGCCACGCGATCGACACTTCGATCGCTGCATTGCCGAAGTTCGATCCTGGCTTTCCCAATTGATCGCCGATGCGCGCAAACGCGCGGCGGCAGCCGCCGGCGAACCGGAAAGGTCGAGCTTTCTCGACGCGATGGTCAAGGCGACGGACGAGAACGGCCGCGCTTATTGCGACGATGTCATCGCCTCGAACCTTTTCATCTTGCTGCTGGCCGGGGAGGACACGACCGCCAACTCGCTCGCCTGGGCGATCCACCTCCTGGCGGATCATCCGGAGTGGGCGCGACGAATAGGGACCGAAGCCGACAGCCTGCTGCGCGACGCAATTGCGCCCGGCGACCTTGACGCGGCGAATGCATTGCCTGTCGCCAGCGCCGTCGCCAACGAGGCGATGCGGCTCAAACCCGTTGCGCCGGTGTTGCTGATGGAAGCGAACGTCGACACGAGCATCGCAGACATCGAGATTCCGCGCGGAACGGTCGTGGCCATCCTCTCGCGGCCTGCCGCGCTCACGGACGACCATTTTGTCGAAGCCCAGGCCTTCAGGCCTCAACGTTGGCTTGAGCCGCCCGACGGCGCGCACGACCTGAGCGCGCATATTCCCTTCGGATCGGGTCCGCGCATGTGTCCCGGCCGCGCCCTTGCCCTCGTCGAGATGAATACGCTGCTGGCCCTGCTCTACAAGAATTACGAAGTGGAGCGTCAGGGTCGTTCGGAGGATGTCCGGGAAGACTTTGGCTTCGTCATGTCGCCCACGGGCCTGAAAGTGCGACTGCGGCCTCGCGTTTGACGGCAGCGCCGAAAGGCAGGATCCGTCGTACGGCGCGAGCAGACCGGCGTCGTCTCTGAATGCGGCCGCGTGCGGACCGGAGGTCTTAAGACCAGTCTTAGCCATTCAGTCGAATTTACAGAGCGGGATCCCTTGCAGAGTATGTATGGTAGCGGACTAAGGTCCTTCAAATTTAGTGCTGGCGTTCTTTCGCGGCGGGCGCAACGATATGGGCAGATTAATCGGAAACCACCGCTAGTTTTCAGAGTCAGAAATTGAATATTTTCCTCGTCCAAAGCTAGATGCGGGAGTTATTTTGGCCCGACTACAGTGTACGTCAGGCGATATTCATGTCGGATTATTTTTATTATGCCTGGGGCGCGACATGGGGAGGCGTAAGGGCGGTTGTTGAGTTTTCGAGCTGGGCTCTTGGGGCGCTCGGCTTCGGGGGGCGTCCGTTACACAAGTTATCTCCAGTCGCGCAAGGCCGTATAGACCGCTGCTTGACCGGACCGCCTTTCTTATGTTTTTTCGGCGCGTCAGGCCGATTGAACCCAGTTTATCTCATTGGGGGTTTCGATGACCAAGATCACGTGGGGCGGAAATAGCGGCGATTGGAGCGACAACGCCGACTGGCAAGGAGGCGCCGCCCCGGGGGCGACGGACGACGTTTACCTCTCGGTCTCGGGCGGCTACACGGTCAGCCTGACCACACCCATTTCCGTCGCTTCGGTCACAATCAGCGACAGCGGCGCGGCGCTCTCGATTTCCGACCCGGGCCAGGTCGAAAGCGTAACCGGGGATTTCAGCAATTCCGGGGCCATATACGTCGACAATACCTATGGCGACGCGGGCGGCAGCACGCTGACAATCGGCGGGACGCTGACCAGCAGCGGCTACCTGCAGATCGGCGGCTACAGCGCGTCGGGGACGGTGAACGCGCAGGGGCTCGCCAACACCGGAACAATCGACATCATCAACGCCTCGACGCTCGACGTCACAGTGGGGACCGCGCCCTCGACCTGGACAGGCGTCCTCAACGACAGCGGTCTGCTGGAATATTCCGGGACGAGCCAGATCGCGTCCATCGCCAGCGGCGCGCAGATCAATCTCAGCGGCGCCGGCCGCGTCGCCGACGCCGGGATCGATCTTTCGACCAGCAGCGCGCTGGAGGGGCTTGCGAGCAACGCCGGGCAACTGGCGCTGGGATACGGCGACGCGGTCACGACGAACGTCGGTCTCAACAACACCGGCAATATTTATGTCGACAATACCTATGGCGACGCGGGCGGCAGCACGCTGACAATCGGCGGGACGCTGACCAACGGCGGCTACCTGCAGATCGGCGGCTACAGCGCGTCGGGGACGGTGAACGCGCAGGGGCTCGCCAACACCGGAAGAATCGACATCATTAATGCTTCCACGCTCGATGTCTCCGGCCCGGCGAGCAGTTCCGGCACAATCAACATCGGCGGATCGCTCGACGTCACGGGCGGAAACGCCTTCACGATCACGGGCGGCGCCACAAACGTCTCCGGCGCGCTCGCCGCCGCGACCATTGATATCACGGGCGGCTTGCTCGACTTCAGCGACGCGATCACCTCGGCCAGCGGGACCGGGAATTTCGAAATCGCCGGAAACGGCGTCCTGGATTTCGGCGCTGCGGTCGACGCCGGCCACGTCATCGACTTCACCAGCACCGCAGGCGTTCTCGACCTCGGCGCGCCGGGACAATTCGCCGCGACGATCGCGAACTTCTCCGAAGGCGACAAGATCGACCTTCTGCATACGGTCGTAACGGGCGTTTCCTACGCGAGCGGCGTGCTGACGGTCCTGAACGGCGCGTCGACCGTCGCGACGTTGAACCTGGCCGGGAACTATTCGAGCGCCGACTTCATCCATCCGTCCGACGGCAGCGGCGGAACCTATATCGAGCTCGCCCAGAACGCCGCGCAGGCGACGATCGAGAAGACGTCCGGTTCGGGAACGCTCACTCAAGGCGGAACGAACTACACGCTCGACTTCGGAACCGTCGCTTACGGTTCGGGGCCGCTCACCGCCAACCTCGAAGTGCTGAACAGCGGGCCGGCGCCAGCCGACACCCTGTCCGGCAGTTTTTCAGTCTCTGCGAATGCGGCTTTCTCGAACGCCGGTTTAAGCGCGTTTTCGAACGTCGCGGCCGGACAAGCCGACACCGCGCCGTCGATCACGTTCACGCCCGGCGCGGCGGGAACTTTCAGCGAGACGATCACCCTCTCCCCCGCGAGCGACAACGGCGCCGGCTCAACCCCGATCCCGGTAAAAACGCTCACCGTCACCGGAACGGTCGCCGCGGCTCCGCCACCCTCGACGCCCCCCGTGATCACCGCGCCGGGCTTCGACGTCGTCGGCAATAACATCGAGAGCCCTGTCGACGGCATCAGCGTCGCTCCGGGCGCGGGTATGCCCGCCGACACGCAGATTACGCTCACGCTCAGCGAAGCGAGCGGCGGCCTCGATTTCTGGTTCGCCAACGGCGCCGACGCGGCGTCCACCGAGGCTGCGTCGAATGTCACGCTGACCGGAACCGCAGCCTATCTCAATCAGATGCTCTCCGAACTCGTGTACACGGGCGGCGCCTCCTCGATCGCGGTCTCCGCGACGGAAGACGGCAAGACGTCGAACGCCACCGTTTCTCTCGTTTTGCCCACCACCAACGATCCGACCGAGCCGTATGCGCAGCCGGTCAGCATCCTGTTGCAGAACGGCTCGTCAGTCGTCGCATTCGGCGGCAGCACAGCCAATCCCGGCACGGCGGCGCTCTTGCAATGGGACCAGGGCGGCGCCGCTTATGTCGGAAAGGTCTATGTCAACCTTCCGCTCGTGTCCGGATACCCCTCGGTCATCGGGTTCGCCGGAACGGACGGCCTGAACGCGCCGATTGGCCTCGGGCTGGGCGCGAATGGTCAGCAGGAGCCCTTCTCTCCGGAAGTCGGCGCGTGGAGTGTCGCGCTCAACAGCGCCTCTATCCCTGTTCCGAACGCCGAGGACTATTCGCTCGGGACGGTCACCGACAGCAGCCCGCAGCAGCCGGACACCATCACGCTCACGTTCAATTCGACGCCTTTGGGTTCGCCCGCTCTGCCGGACCGCAGGGTCGTCGTGGTCTTCAACAAGCCCGGCGGAATCGAGATCGACGGCCCTGACGACGGCGACGATGGCGAGGACGATGACGGCGGCGATGGCGGCAGCGACGGCGGCGGCGACGGCGGAACCGCCGTGGGCGACATCCACCTCACGACCTATAATCACGTCTATTACAATTTCCAGGGGGAGGGCGAGTTCACCCTGGCGAAGTCAACGAAGCCAGGCGACGCATTCGACGTCCAGATTCGAACCCATCGATGGTTCAACAGCGCCGCGGTTTCTGTCACGACGGCGGTCGGTGTGGCGGTCGGCGGCGGACATCGCGTCACCTTTGAGGCGAACCGCGCCGACACGGTCTGGATCGACGGAAGCGCCGCCGGAGTGTCGGGCCTCACGCCCGGTGGCCCGGCGATCCATATAGGTTCAGCTTCACTGAAGCAGCTCACGCCAAATTCCTGGCAAATCACTTACGCGACCGGCGAATCCGCGACGGTGTCGAACTCCGGCAATTTCCTCAACGTCGACACCACATTGCCACGGTCGGCCGTCTCCGGGGCCTATGCAGGACTGCTCGGGAACGCGAACGGAAATCCCGCGGACAACTTTACCTTGCCCAACGGAACGGTCCTGACCCAGCCGCTTTCCTACACAGACCTTTACACGACCTGGGCCGACGCCTGGCGGCTTCAGTCGGGCTCCGCGACGCTCAGCTACGCTCTCGGCCAAACCGACTCGCTCTTCGATTATGGGGCCGCGCAGACGACGGCGACCTTCACCGACAAGAACTTCCCGAGCGACGCCTTGTCGCTCAGCGCTCTGCCGAACTCGGTTCAGCAGAATGCGCTAGCCGCGGCGGCGGCGGCGGGCATCACGGATCCGGCGGTCGCGCAAGGCGCGGCGCTCGACTATGCCTTGACCGGCGACCCGGCGTTCCTGGCCGCCGACAAGCAGGGCGCGACACAAGTCATTCTGTCGCCGGATCCGACGAACCCCAATGCGGCTCAGGCGGTCGGCGTGGCCGCTGTTTCGTCGCAGGTGACCGAAAACGCCTCCGGACCGACGCAGGTCAATTTTATCGTCTACCGCACGGGTTCGGATGTCTCGAACCCGGTTACTGTCAACTATGCGGTCGAGGCCCCGAACTCAGGCTATCTTGGCGCCAGCGACTTTGCCGGCGACGCGCTCCCGTCGGGTACGGTGACCATTGCCGCCGGCGCGACGAGCGCTTCGCTCGCCCTCTCGGTTACTGGTTCGGTCGGGAATACGCCTTCCGCGCAACTCGAGGTCGGGGTCAGCACCGACGCGGGCGGCCCGCCGGTTGTTGGCGCGACCGCGAGCGTCACCGTCGTCAACGCGAACGCTGTTCCGGGCGTCGCGGCCGAGCCCGCCTTCATCGATCGTTTTGGCGTCGGGACCTTCACGCAGGCGGGCTCGAACTGGACGCTCGCGCTCGGCACGATCTCGGTTGACAGCAACCTGCCGGTTCTGGCCCTGGAAATCGCCAATCTGGCGAGCGCCCCCGCCGATACGCTGTTTGGCGTTTTGCAGTCGAGCGGAAGCGGCTTGTCCTTCCAGAGCGGACTGCCGTCGATCGTGGGGCTCGTTCCAGGCCAAACTCAGGCTTTTGACGCGACCCTCAACACCAAAGCGCCGGGTCAAATCAACGAAACCCTGATTTTCAACGCGAATGAGCGGAACAGCAGCGGCTACTCGGCGGCGATCACGCCGATCACGCTGACGATCACAGGAAACGTCACGTCGGCGGCGGTGGCGGCGATCAACACCGCAAGCCCGATCGCCTTAGGCAATGTTCACGTCGGCGACGCGGCGACGAAGCCGCTGAGCGTCACCAATTCGGCGAACGCGCCTGCGGCCGGGCTCGACGCCACTTTCGGTCCGGCTCCGGCCGGCCTGAGCGCGACAGGCGCCATCAGCCAACTCGCCCCGCAGGGGGTCGATGCGAAAAATCTCAGCATCGGTCTGGACACGAGTTCGGCGGGCGCGAAATCCGGAACGATCAAGATCAATTTCGCTTCGGACACCGGCGGCGGCAAGTCGACGCCGCTGCCCAGCCAGACGATCGACGTCAACGGCTTGGTCTACCGTCTTGCCGCGTCCGTCATCGCGCCGCTTTCGACCGTCGTCCATGTCGGGGATACTGGAAGCGCAAACCTGTCGGTGAACAACGTTGCGCTCGCTGACGGCTACTCCGAGAACCTCGTCGCCTCGCTCGCGGGTTCGTCCGGCGCGATCACCGTCAGCGGCGGTTCAACGGGAGAAATCACCCCGCAAGGCAGCGACAACGACACGTTCAAGGAGACCTATTCGACCGCTCAGGCGGGCGTGCTTTCCGGCAGCGCGACCTTCAACATCGCGTCGGACGGCGGCACGGGCGCGGGCAGCATCGACGGGCTTGGCCAAACGACGCTCACGCAGCAGACCGCACCGCTTTCGGTCACGGTCAACAACTACGCCAATCCGGCTTTCGAACTGGTCTCAGGCGTTGGGTCGCTCAGCCGGAACGGGAACAGCTTCACGCTCGACCTCGGGACGATCTCCCATAACTCCGGGGCGTTGACCGTCGGCCTCGGCGTGCTCAACAATGTGACAGGCCCGGCGGATTTGCTTGCAGGCTTGCTCCAGGCCTCGGGATCGGCGTCCTTCAGCGCCAGCGGGCTGGACTCTTTCGCCGGACTCGGCGCCGGCCAAGCGGACACGGCGCCAAGCGTCACGCTGAACACGAACTCGACCGGCCAGCAGACAGAGACGATCACGCTGACGCCGACCGGGTCCAACGCGAGCGGCTATTCCGGAGCATTGGCTACGGAGACGCTAACCATCACCGGAACGGTCATCCCGGCGATTCCCGATTTGACCGTCGTGCAATATCTCGCCAACCCTTCGGCGGCCGATAGCGCGCCCGATGGATTCGACATCACGGACACCGCCGCCAAAGTATCGACGATCTTCGACGCGCTCAATGCCGACGCGCAACTTGACAAGATCACGTTGACCGATACAGGGACGCCAAGCCTGACGCTGACCGCCTCGCAGGCTCTCGACGACACGACGGCGCTCGGCAAGATCAACAACGCCAGTTATTTGATTGCGATCCTCGATACGGCGGCCGACGTCGCAGCCAAGCTCGACGCGCTTCAGGCGAACCCGCATGTGACGGCGATCACCCTGACCGACCCGTCCGACCCGCTCGCGGTTTCGGTCGCGCAGCTGACAAGCGACGCCGGGGCGCTGGGCGAGTTGACCAATGGCTACAGCCTCGCTGTCACCGGCAGCGCGGCGGCGATCGAGAGCGGCTTGCCGACTCTCACAGCCGATGCGAAGCACATTGGCTCGATCACGGCGAGCGACAGTCCCCCGAGCTTCTCGACGGCGATTTTCGTGGCCGATGAACCGACCCTCGACAAGATTGTCGGCGGCTTCGCGATTTCGGACACCGCAAAGCATATCCAGGACAATCTGCCGGCGCTGCTCGCCGACGCGAGCCATATCGACTCGATCGCGGCGAGCGGAACCGTCGGCGTTTCGGCGGCGACTTTCATCGCGGATCGAGCGGCGCTGGACAAGATCGCCGGTGGGTTCGGCATCGTCGACACCGCAGCCGACATCAAGTCTTACCTCGACTTCCTGAGCGATCCTTCGATCGTCGCGGTCACGATTTCAGACAATGCGGCGGTGGGCGCCAATGTCGCGCAGTTGACGAGCGACGCGGCGACGATCGCCGAACTTCGCAACGCCAATGGATCGGCCTACCAACTGGCGATCTCCGATACGGCGGCGAACGTCCAGAATGGCATCGCCACGCTCGCGGCCAATACACACATCGGCTCGATCACGGCGAGCGGCGGTCCCGCAAGCTTCTCGACGGCGATCTTCGCGGCCGACAAAGCCACGCTCGACAAGATCGTCGGCGGTTTCGGCATTGCGGACACGGCGGCTGACGTGTCGGGGAGCCTCGATGCGTTGCAGGGCGACGTGGCGGATATTGCCTCGATCAAGTTCTCCGACGCCTCCCCGCCCACATTGAACATCACTTCGGCCCAACTCGCGGCGGACGCGGCGGCGCTGGCCAAGATCGTCAGCCCCTATATTCTGGATGTCGCCAACGCCAGCGGCTCCAGCTCCTACGTCGGTTACGGCAATGGCCTCGTCTTCAACATCGGCGGCGGGACCACGAGCACGATCAAGGGCGGCGGCCTGAACGAGAGCTTCGTGTTCGGCGCCGGCTTCAAGACGGCGACGATCTCGGAATTCGCCACGCATGGCGGCGTCGCGTCGAACGACTCGATCTCTCTCGCGAAATCCGACTTCGCGAACTGGGCGACTTTGCTCTCGGACGCGCATACCGGGGCCGGCGGCAGCATCAGCTTTGTTTCGCAGACCTCGGGCGCGACGCTGACGCTCGCGGGCGTCTCGGTCGCCGCTTTCCAAAAGCCCGGGGCGCCCTATCAGAGCGAATTTTCTTTCCACGCTTGAGGAAAATCCCGGCGATAATGGCTTCAAATCTGGACTTGGGGGTAAGGAATATGAAAAAGACCACATCACTTGCGGCGGCCGCCCTGGCCTGCGCGCTGCTGGCGCCGCCGCAGGCGCGCGCGGCGATATTGCTCAACCTGACCGATCCGCCGGATCAGACGGACACCGCCTATTCCCTTGCTTTCACCGCCGCCGGTCCGCTCACCACGATCTCCATCGGCGGCTATCAAATTCTGGATTTCGAGCAAACCGCCAACATAGGCGTCTTTCTGAACGGCGCCGGGGCCAATTTGCTCGGCGCCGCCTGGACCTTGACGCCCGCCGCTCCCCTGTTCACGAACACGTTTACTTACGACGACGGGACGCCGGTTCCCGCTCTTGTTTTCGGGTCCTCGGGCGCGGGCGCCTACGACACCTACGCACAGACTTTCGCCACGACGGCGGGCCAGTCCTACAGCGTCAATTTTCTCTTCAGCAACGACCTCTTTGGCGGCGGCGCCACCCCGAGCGGGCTCCTGGTGACCGAGTTGTCTCCGCCCCCCGTCTCGGGCGGCATCCCCGAACCCTCGACATGGATGCTGATGCTGCTGGGGCTCGCGGGCGTCGGCTTTCTTGGCCGCCGCCAGACAAGACCGAGCCCGGCGGCGGTCGCCTGAGCGGCGGCGGCTGCGGACGTCCGGTCGCGGCGTCGACTTTAGAGGACGAGACTTCGGCCTTCGGGTCGAAATTCGGCG
>NZ_CAIUXT010000064.1 GCF_903903185.1 uncultured Rhodoblastus sp. | reverse complement strand
CTCGCGGGCGTCGGCTTTCTTGGCCGCCGCCAGACAAGACCGAGCCCGGCGGCGGTCGCCTGAGCGGCGGCGGCTGCGGACGTCCGGTCGCGGCGTCGACTTTAGAGGACGAGACTTCGGCCTTCGGGTCGAAATTCGGCGGCAAACCGGTCACCGCCACTTTGGCGAATGTTGCCGTGGCCGATGGTGTCGGTACGGAGCGGTGAACAGCCCCGGATCTCACAAAGGCACGCCGAAAAAATCCTCGTCGTCGCCGCCCCAGGCGCGGTGCAGGTCGCTGGCGTTGCGCCAGATCGCCCGTTCCGCGTCATCGGCTTCGCGAAAGCTGACCTTGCCTTCCGGGCGCCCGGCCAGCAGCCAGGCCTTGCCGTTGCGCAGAAAGCGTTGCAGCCCCTTCATGTCATGAGGGCGCACCACGCATTTGGGCTGTTCATCGACCAGAACCGTCATCGGAACCAAAAGGCCGCCTCCGTCATATCGAGGTCAGAAGCCTTATTTCTCGCTGCCCCAGGATTTCGATCCGGGCACGAGTTGCGCCTTGATTCCGGCCTTTTCGAGATCGGCGAAGGTTTTATAGAGCGTCGCCTCATGGATCAGCGCGCCATTCTTGCTCTTCACCGCGACATAACGCGCCGGACGATCCACTTCGCAGGCATAGCCGCCGCCCGGATCGTCGGTGCTGCGCAGGTCGCCGTTCCAATCGACAAAATAACCGTTTGCCTCGCTCATCGGTCCCCCGTAATTCACAAACTGTCGTGCAGGCGGCCGCGTTCCCGCGCCGAAATTTCCTCGCGCGCCAATTGGCGCACCCGGCTTTCCGGCACAAGAGTCTTGGTCCGTTTGGCGATGGCCTTGACCCGCGCCAGCAGCGAAGCGCCGGCCTTGCCGTCGAGGTCGATGCCGGCGGCGGCGCAGATCGCCCGCAAGGCCGCGAGACCGGAATGCGTGCCGATCACCACCTTGTGCCGGCGCCCGAGCATGGCCGGATCGAGCCCCTGATAGGTGCGCACGTCGGACAACAGGCCGGCGACGTGAATGCCGGATTCATGGGTGAAAATATCCGCGCCGACAATGGGCTTTGCGCGCGGAATGGAGTCTCTGGCCGCATGGGCGACCAATTCCGCGAGGCCGGCGAGGCGGGTCGCATCGACGCCGGTGCGCGCCTCGGCGGTGCGCGGCAAGGCGACGCAGATTTCCTCCAGCGGCGCATTGCCGGCGCGCTCCCCAAGGCCGAGCACGGTGACGCTGGCGTGGCCGGCGCCGGCGCGAATCGCGGCGAGCGTGTTGGCCGTGGCGAGGCCGAGATCGTTATGGCCGTGAAATTCGATGGCGAGATCGGTCTCGTCGCGCAGGCGCTTGATATATTCATAGGTCGAGAACGGATCGAGCAGGCCGAGCGTGTCGGCGAAGCGGAAGCGGAATGCGCCGAGCCTTGCCGCCGCCCCGGCGATCAGGCCGATGTCGCGCAGATCGGCGCGCGACGAATCCTCGCCGCCAAGCGCCACTTCGAGACCCTTTTCGCGCGCATAGGCGACCACCCGCGTCACGCGTTCGGCGACCTCCCGCGGCTCCGCCTTGAGCTTGACCCGCATTTGCAGCCGCGACATGGGCGCCGAAATATTGACCATCTTGACGCCGGAACGCAAAGCCGCATCGACGTCGCTTTCGTTGAGCCGGCACCAGGCGCCGACCCGGCACGGCAGATTGGCCGAGGCGATGGCGGCGATGGCCTCGACTTCCTCCTCGCCCATCGCCGGCGTGCCGGCTTCGATCTCGTCGACGCCAGCCTCGCTGAGGGCGCGCGCGATGGCGAGCTTTTCCGGCAGCGTGAACACCACGCCCGGCGCCTGTTCGCCATCGCGCAGCGTCGTGTCGTTGATGGCGATCCGTTGCGATCCCGATTGTGTCATTGCCGGCCTCACGCGCATTGCTGCTGACGGATTTCCGCCCAGAGCGGCGATTTTTCGCGCGTCGTCTCGACGATTGGGGGAAGAATTTCAAGCACGCGGTCGATGTCGGCCTCGCCGGTGTCGCGCGACAGCGAAAACCGGATCGCGCCCTGCAGGGCGACGGGCGGCACATTCATGGCGCGCAGCACATGGCTCGGCTCCATCGAGCCAGACGCGCAGGCCGAACCGGAGGAGGCGGCGATTCCCGCCTTGTCGAGGCGATGCAGCACGGCTTCGCCATCGGCGCATTCGAAAGCGATGTTGCAGGTGTTGGGCAGGCGCGGCTCGGCGCCGCCATTGACCCGGCAGGCCGGGATTTTTGCCAGGATTCCGCTTTCCAGCCGGTCGCGCAGCGCTTTGACGCGGGACAAATCGCGGTCGAGATGTTGCGCCGAAATTTCCGCCGCCGCGCCGAGCCCGACGATGCCCGGCATATTCTCGGTGCCGGCGCGCCGGCCGCGCTCCTGCTTGCCGCCGCGAAACAGCGGCGAAAGCTTTACGCCCTTTTTGACATAGAGCGCGCCGATCCCCTTGGGGCCGTGCAATTTATGCCCCGACAGCGACAACAGGTCGACGCCCGAATTTTTGAGCGCCAGCGGGATTTTGCCGACGGCTTGCACCGCATCGGTATGGAACAGCGCGCCGACATTTTTCGCCAAACGCGCCAATTCCTCGACCGGGAAAATCACGCCGGTCTCGTTATTGGCCCATTGCACGCTGACCAGCGCCGTGCGCTCCGACAGAGCGGCGCGAAAGGCGTCGAGATCGAGTTTTCCGGCCCCGTCGACGCCGATGAAATGCACCCTCGCGCGGCCGGTTTTTTCGAGATGCTGGCAGAGATTCAGGACCGCCGGATGTTCGACCGCCGTGGTGACGATTTCGCGGCGTTCGGGCGCGGCGTCGAGCGCGCCAACAATCGCCATCGCATCCGATTCGGTGCCGCCCGAGGTGAAGACGATTTCGTGGTCGAACTCGGCGCCGAGCAGGGTTTGCAGCTTCTGCCGCGCCGCTTTCATCGCCGGGGCGACGGTGGCGCCAAATTCATGGGTCGAGGAGGCGTTGCCGAAAAATTCGGTGAAAAACGGCAGCATCGCCGCGACGACTTTTTCGTCGACGCGGGTGGTGGCGTTATTGTCGAGATAGACCGTCGCCATCGCGCCGTCCTCCGTCAAGCCGGACCGTTCAGGCGAAAGACTTGCCGCAGCCGCATTGCGCCGTGGCGTTGGGGTTTTCGTAGACGAAGCCGGAGCGCTCCAGCGAACTGACGAAATCGACCGTCATGCCGCGCAGATGATCGGCGGAAATGTCGTCGATGAAGATTTTCACCCCATCGGCATCGACCACTTCGTCGCCCTCGCGCGACGCCGTTTCCAGCTCCATCTTGTACTGGAATCCCGAGCAGCCGCCGGCTTCGACCTGAATCCGCAGGCCTTCGGCGGGTGTCTTGGCGGTGGCGAGGATGGTCTTGGCGGCGGAAAGCGCGTCGGGCGTGAGGCTGATCATGAGTGGCTCCGATCCTTTTGTGCAGGCGCAGCAACGAATGTGCCAAAGCCGGGTTGAGCCGGAGACAAAGGCCTGGCGCCCGGTCTTGTCGGCTTTACGACAAGGCCGAAAGCAACATTCGCAACCCGCCGCCGGCCTGTTTTCCTGAACTCGTTTGTTGCGGCGCCAGAGCTTTGCGCCTAATTTCCTCAGAACACGCGGAGGCGGGGCCGCGACGCCGGGCCCCGCCGGGCTCGTCAAAAAGTCGCCCGCCGGGTGCATCCAAAAAGGGATTGAGAATGAAGATTTCCGCTCGCAATATTTTCGATGGCAAAATCGTCGAGATCAAGAAGGGCGTCACCACGTCACATGTCCTGATCGACGCGAAAGGGCAGATCTTGACCGCCTCGATCACCGGCGAATCGGTCGAGGGGCTGGGGCTCAAGGTCGGCGACGCCGTCAAGGCGGTGATCAAAGCTTCCGACGTGCTGGTCGCCGTCGGCCCAGGCCTCAAGATTTCCGCCCGCAATATTCTCGACGGCAAGATCGTCGAGATCAGGAAGGGCGTCACCACGTCGCATGTCCGGATCGACGTGAAGGGCCAGATCGTCACCGCCTCGATCACCGGGGAATCGGTCGAGGATCTCGGACTCAAGGTCGGCGGCGCCGCCAGCGCCGTCATCAAATCTTCCGACGTGCTGGTCGCCATCGGCTGATCGGGGCCCGCGCCGATTGAGGAGGCTCAGGCCTGCCGCGCGAACAGCACGGTCATTATGAAACCGGCCAGCGCGCTGCCGATATGGACGAGCAGCAGTGTGTTGGCGAGCAACGGACGGCCCTTGCCGACGAAGGGGGTCAGCGCGCCGGTGACGACCGCCGCGCCGAGCCATTTCGCCGCTGTAATCCCAAGCGCGCGCACGGGCGAATCGGCGGCGAGTTCGCTCATGCGGAGGAAGCCGAACAGCGTCTCGATGGCGCCGAGCCCGGCGAGCACGTGAAAGGCGATGATTGTTGGATTGCGCGCCTTGCGCAACAGCAGCACCAGACCATAGAAGCCGAGCCCGACCGCGAGCGCCTGAATGCCAATCATCACCACCGTCTGATCTGTCGTCATTTGCCCTCCCGGGGCCATGCCTTTGCATCGAGCCCGGAGTTTGGCGCCTCGGCGACGCTCAGGCAACGCGTTGTTTTTCGCGCGCGCTTGTCGCCTTGCGCGAGGTGTCGGGCGGGCTTTCCGTTCCATCGGGCGCGGAGAGAGCGTAAGCTGACCCCCCGCGCGAAAGGCTGCGAACAAAGGCGCCGGCGGCCAACAGGAGCAATGAAGTGAGCAACGCAGACGAGAAGCGCGTCCAGAAACTGGCCGGAAGCAAGGGGTTTCATCTGGAAAAGGCGGGACACGGCAAGGAGCATGGCCGTTTCTACCTGATGAATGTCCACGAAAGCGCGCGGACGCGTTCCGGCGTCGCCGAACACGAATTTTCGTTTTCGCTGGCAGAGGCCGAGGCCTGGCTTGCCGCTTATGTGAAATGATCGTTAGCGCGCCGAAGTTTTTGTGGCGCGCAAGCAAAAATCTACCATGGGACAGCGGGCATGGGCGGCAATTCGCCGGCGCGAGGGCTTCGGCCTCCTTGTATCGCGGCATTGCGTTCTTTTAAAGTTTACTGGCTTGAGCTACGTGTAGTCTGTCTGGACAAAGCCTTGGCCGAAATAACCGACGGAATCGCGCGAAATGATCAACACCCTGGGAAGTTTCGGCCATCAAGAGATGCTTGACGCCTCCCCCGTCGGGGAGCAGAACAAAACGATGGGATCTTCGTTTTTCCGGGGAGAACATTGCAATTTTGTTCCTTACGGCCAGGATCATTGCAATCTTGATTTCGCCGGCAATTTCATCCTGAAAGGGTGGGCGCCGGAAAAGCCCATCATCGCCGAGAAAACCAAAGTCACCGCTTTTGGGTCCTGCTTTGCAGAGAATATCGGTAACCATCTTGCCAAAATCGGATTCGACACAGCGAAACAGCGGGAAAAAAATATTTACGTTTCTTACATGGGCGAGGGGTTGGTAAACGTCCACGCCATTGCCGAGCAGTTCAAATGGGCGCTGGATGGCTGTGTGCCTCGCTCCAATCTTTGGCATGGGTATAAGGCCGAGGAATTCGATCCAAGCGAAGACATACGCGTCAAGACGAAGGAAGTGTTCTTGAATACGGATGTATTCATTCTCACCTTCGGCCTGTCGGAGATTTGGTACGACGAAGTCACCGGAGGCGTGTTCTGGCGCGCCGTACCCATGAAGCACTATGACGCCAGCCGGCATAAATTCCGGGTCTCGACATTTCTTGAGACGAAATGGTGCATTTCAGAAATAATTAAGCTGATCAACCATCATGTGCCACAAGCCAAAATTGTAATGACCGTTTCTCCGATTCCGCTGATAACCACATTCCGGCCGATTTCCTGCATAACAGCAAATTCGGTTTCCAAATCGCTGATCCGCGCCGCGCTTGACGAAACGATCCGAGAGTTAAGCGCCGAAGTTCGACAAAGCGTCTTTTATTTCCCCGCCTTCGAATTGGTCAACGAATGTTTTCCCAATCGCTTTATCGATGACGGGCGTCATCTGCATCCGATGATCGTTCCGTCGATCATGCGATTGTTCGAGGCGACGTTTTGCCATACCAATCTAACCCTTGACGAGGCCGAACGTAGTTTTCGCGAGGCGCGGCTGGAGAATGCGCGGACCCTCGCGCAACACCCGTTGTTTTCCAGTTCGGTCCCCCCCCCGCTAGCGCCGCCGCCTCGGGCCGATAAGGGAAATCGCGTCTGACCCGGCATGAAGGTCGCGGGCGCTTGCAACCGGCGCAAAAATTCAGCTAGAATACACGTGAACCTGATCGCTGCACCCGCCACGAGACGATTTCGCCCATGCCCGCGCCCTTCACCGTTCGACTTGACGACTCGACGCTGAACGCGCTCGACCGTCTCGCCGAAAAAACCGACCGCTCCCGCAACTGGCTTGTCGCCCGCGCCGTCGAGGATTTTGTCGCGCTCAACGCGTGGCAGGTCGGCAAGATCGAAGCCGGACTCGCCGCCGCCGATCGCGGCGACTTCGCCAGCGATGCAGAACTGGCGCGCGTCAGGAAGAAATTCGCGCCCGACTCATGAGAGTGCGCTGGACGGCCCCGGCGCTGCGCGACCTCGAAGCCATCGGCGACTATCTGGAGCGCGAAAACTCCGCCGCCGTCGCCGCGCGCATCGTCACCGCCATTCTCGATCAGGCCGATAATCTCGCGAAGTTCCCGCATCTCGGGCGTACCGGGAGGGTTCCCGGCACGCGCGAACTGGTCGTCGCCGATACGCCCTTCATCGCGCCCTACCGCGTGCGGGACGCCGAAGTCGAAATTCTGGCGGTCTTTCACGGCGCGCGCCAATGGCCGGAAAAATTTGAATGATGGCGACGGGCAGGCGCGGTCATGAGATCGGCCCCTGCGGGGGCCCATACCGTCCTCTATTCGTCAAACAGGTCGGCATGGCTTCCCGTTCGGGCAAGCTGAAGCTTTGAACCTTCGACGCGATAGAGCAAGAGCCAATCCGGCTCTAGGTGAATGTCGCGCCAGCCCTTCCAGTCGCCTTTCAAGGGGTGGTCGTTGTAACTGGCGGACAAGGGTTGGCCGGACGCAAGCAAGTCGATGGCGGCGGTTAGTTTGCCCAAATCCTTGCCGCGTTTGAGAGCGCGTTTCACGTCGCGCCTGAAACGCCCGGAAGGGGCGAGGCGAAGCATTACAAGCCGAAGTCTTTTAGCATTTCCGTCGTGCTGGCGTAGGTTTTGCCCTTTCCTGCCTCAAGTTCGGCCATTGCCGCCCGCGTCGCGGCGTTTGGAACCTTCACCTCGAAAGGCAAGCGCTTCTCGTCGGCAATCCGCAACATCAGGAGCCGGATGGCGTCGGAAATCGACAGGCCCATATCGGCCAGGGCGGCGGCGGCGCGTTTCTTCGTCTCGTGGTCAATGCGGGCGCGAACGACGTCGGTGGCGGGCATGGGGAAATCCTTATTTTGTAGCTCCATTGTAGCTACAAAGAAATCGGAGAACAAGCCCCGGCTTTCCCCTTCTCCACCCCGCCAAACCTCACCTCGGCAGTTCGCTCGCCCCGGTCAAGAACAGATCGACCGCGCGCGCGGCCTGGCGTCCCTCGCGGATCGCCCAGACCACCAGCGACTGGCCGCGCCGCATGTCGCCGGCGACGAAAACCTTGTCGACGCTGGTGCTGTAGCCTTCGGTGTCGGCCAGAACATTGCCGCGCTTGTCCAGCGCCACGCCGAGTTCCTGCAGCAGCCCTTCATGCACCGGCGCGACAAAGCCCATCGCCAGCAGCACCAGATCGGCGCGAATGTCGAAGGCGCTGCCGGGGATTTCCTGCATCCTGTCATCGACGCGCACGCAGCGCAGCGCCTTGACCGCGCCATTGTCGCCCAGAATTTCGCGCGTCATCACCGCGAATTCGCGCTCCGCGCCTTCCTGATGCGACGAGGAGGTGCGCAGTTTGAGCGGCCAATAGGGCCAGGTCGTCAGCTTGTCTTCCTTTTCCGGCGGCTCGGGCATGATTTCGAGTTGCACCACCGACAGGGCGCCCTGACGCACCGACGTCCCGATACAGTCGGAG
>NZ_CAIUXT010000063.1 GCF_903903185.1 uncultured Rhodoblastus sp. | reverse complement strand
TGCCGCACGGGCCACTGGGCGTGAAGCAATTGTCCAACCTGCGCGTCTACAAGGGCGCCGACCATCCGCATGTGGCGCAGAACCCGACGGTTCTCGACGTCGCCGCCCTGAACCCCAAGAACGCCAGGAACGACTGATCATGGCCGAGACCATTTCCTCCCTGCAGGACCTCAAGAGCGCGACCGCCGAACCGGCGGTTTTGGCCCCCGTCCATGTGCAGAAAATCGACAAATACGGTCGCGCCTACGCCACCGGCAAGCGCAAGAACGCCGTCGCACGCGTCTGGATCAAGCCCGGCCCCGGCAAGGTGACCGTCAACGGGCGCGAACTCGAAGTCTATTTCGCCCGCCCGGTTTTGCGCATGATCCTGCAGCAGCCGCTCGGCATCGCCAACCGCGCCGACCAGTATGACATCACCGTCACGGTCGCCGGCGGCGGCCTCTCCGGCCAGGCCGGCGCGGTGCGTCACGGCCTGTCGAAGGCGCTCACCTATTACGAGCCCGCTCTGCGCGGCCCGCTGAAAAAGGCCGGCTTCCTGACCCGCGACTCGCGCGTCGTCGAGCGTAAGAAATACGGCAAGCGCAAGGCCCGCCGCAGCTTCCAGTTCTCGAAGCGCTGATTTCATCGGCGAGGATTTCGAAACGGCGGGCCAAAAGCCCGCCGTTTTTGTTATGCCTCGGTCGCCATTTCGTCACTGCAATGACAGCTCTGAATGAACCATTGTCACAATTTCAGATAAGGTTGCTGTCTGCTTGAGGATCCGTCATGACCACCGCGCCCAAAAAAATCTTCATCGATGGCGAGGCCGGCACCACCGGCCTGCAAATCCGCGAAAAACTCAGCGGGCGGCAGGACGTGGTCCTCGTCTCGATCGCTGCTGAAAAGCGCAAGGACGCTGGCGCCAAGGCGGAAATCCTTGCTCAGGTCGATCTGACCATTCTCTGCCTGCCCGACGACGCCGCCAGGGAAAGCGTGGCGCTCGCCGATTCGCTCGGCGACCGGAGCCCGCGCATACTTGACGCCTCGACCGCCCATCGGATCGCGCCGGGCTGGACCTATGGCTTTCCCGAACTGGCTTCGGGGCAAAGCGAGGCCATCGCCAAAGCGCGGCGCGTCGCCAATCCCGGCTGCTACGCCACGGGCGCCATCGCGATTTTGCGTCCGCTGGTCGACGCCGGCCTGATTTCGCCCGATCACCGAATCGCGATCAACGCGGTTTCCGGCTATTCCGGCGGCGGCAAGCAGATGATCGCGGATTTCGACTCCGGCAAGGCGGCGGCTTTCCAGCTTTACGGGCTCGGGCTGGAGCACAAGCATGTGCCGGAAATCATGGCCTACGGCCGCCTGCGGGCCCGGCCTTTGTTCGTCCCCTCGGTCGGCAATTTCCTGCAGGGCATGCTGGTCAGCCTGCCGCTGGCGCTCGACGACCTGCCGGGGCGCCCCAAAGCCGGCGATCTCGAAGCGGCGCTGGCGGCGCATTATGCGGGTGCGGCGTTCGTGCGCGTCGTCGCGGCTGAAGCTTCGGGCGTTTTGGCGCCCGAGGCGCTCAACGGCACAAACGATCTGGAAATCCGGGTCTTCGCCAATGAATCGCGCCGGCAGGCGGTCATCGTCGCCCGGCTCGACAATCTCGGCAAGGGCGCCTCGGGCGCCGCCGTGCAGAACCTGCAATTGATGTTGGGGCTTTGAGCAGAGCCCGCTGCCCGGGGCATAGCCTCAATAAGCCGCCGAGACCAAGCCGCCGCGAATGACGATGACGCCGTTTTCGCACGGAAAAGCGGGCTGGCGATGGGCATAAAGGATGCGCGGCGGCGAAGTCAGCGCCGGCGGGAAATTGTAGACCGCGCCATAGCCGGTGGGCGTCGCGCTCGAACCGTCATAGCCGACCGGATAAGGCCCCGACGCCTCGTTCGGCCAGGGCGCGAGAAGCGGGGCGGCGGCGACCACGCCGACGACGGCCGAGCCTCGGACCTGATGGACCGGTCGTTCCCGGCGGACGGCCCAGCCGGCGTGACAGGGACGAACAGCGACCACGCGACGATGCGGCCCGGCCCAAGCCGGCGCCGCCGGAACGAGCATCAGACCGAGCGCCAAAAAGGCCGCGGATTTCGCGAATTGATCCATGTTCGCCTCGATTGTCCCGAATTGGCGCCGCGCCCGGCCCGGATTCGAATCGCGCGAGGGCTGCCGGCGTTCACCGGGCAAAAACGGCGCCGGGCGGCAATGTCGCAGGTCGATCGGGACGAAACGCGTCCCGTGAGACCCGGCTTTCATGAGGCGGAACGGGCCGAAAACGCCCTGAGGCGGCCCGCCGCCGGACCGCCCGCGCGCTTTCAGGCTTTGACCCGCACATATTCGCCGGGGGCGTCGCCCAGCAGTTCGACCCGGCCGCCGCCGGGCTCGCGCGCCGGCACTTTTTCCGGCGCCTGCGCGGCGATCCAGTGGATCCAGTCGGGCCACCACGAGCCCGGATGTTCCTGCGCCCTGGCGACCCAGTCCTCAAAACTCCCGGATGGGCGCTCCCCGGTCCAATATTGATATTTCGGCTTGGGTCCGGGCGGATTGATCACCCCGGCGATATGGCCCGATCCGCCCATCACATAGCGCATTTCGCCGCCGAACAGCTTGGCGCCGTTGAACACCGATCTCGCCGGCGCGATATGATCTTCCTTCGCGGCGAGGTTGTAGATGGGGATGGTGATCTTGCCGAGATCGAGCGTCTCGTCGCCAAGCACCATCTTCTTCTGCGCGAACCTGTTGTTGAGATAGCAGTTGCGCAGATAATAGGAATGGTTGGCGCGCGGCATGCGCGTCGAATCGGAATTCCATGTCAGGAGGTCGAAGGCCATCGGCTCGATGCCCTTCAGGTAATTATTGACGACATAGGACCAGATCATGTCGTTGGGCCGCAGCATGTTGAAGGCGTTGGCCATGGTGCTGCCCTGCAGGAAGCCCGCCGTCTTCATTTCATTTTCGATATTCTGGATGCGGTCCTCGTCGGCGAAGATTTTCAGATCGCCCGCATCGGTGAAATCGACCTGGGTCGTGAACAGCGTGGCGCTGGAAATGCGGTCGTCGTTCTTGGCCGCCATATAGGCGAGGGTGGCGGCGGTCAGGGTGCCGCCGACGCAATAGCCGACCGCGGTGACCTGCCGCTCGTCGGTGATCTTCTCGATCTGCTCCAGCGCCGCGAATACGCCCTCGCGCATGTAGGCGTAGAAATCCTTGTCGGCGTGCCGCGCGTCGGGATTGACCCAGGACATGCAGAACACCGTCAGGCCCTGCGAAACCGCCCATCGGATGAAGCTTTTCTCGGCGTTGAGGTCGAGAATATAGAATTTGTTGATCCATGGCGGCACGATCAGCAGCGGACGGCGATAGACCTGCTCCGTGGTCGGCGCATATTGAAGCAGTTCGATCAGCTCGTTGCGAAACACCACCTTGCCGGGCGTGACGGCGAGATTGACGCCGAGTTGGAACTTGCCGGGGGTGGTGTGGCGAATCTTGAGCTTGCCGCCGCCCGCCTCGATGTCCTCGGCGAGCATTTTCATGCCGCGCGCCAGATTTTCCGCGTCCGCCGCCCAGGTTGTGCGCAAGAGCTCGGGATTGGTCATCAGGAAATTCGACGGCGACAGGGCGCCGGCCAGTTGCCGCAGATAGAAGGAAGCCTTGTCATGCGTCCTCTTGTCGAGTTCCGCATCCTCGACCATAGAGTTGGCCCAGTCGCTGGCGAGGCTATAGGCCTGGCGCAGGAAATCGAAATAGGGATGTTCCTGCCAATCCGGCGCTGAAAATCGCTTGTCCTTAGGATCGTGGGGAACGTAGGGCGCGTCTTCCTCGCCGGTCATGCGGCGCAGCGTATTGGACCAGAGGCCAAGGAAATGGCTGGAAAAATCGGTTTGCGCCTCGAGGGTCCGGCGCGGGTCGGCCAGCCAGTATTCGGCGACCTGAGCGAAGGTTTTCAGGGCGTCGGTGACGTCTTCGGAAATACTCGGGTGGACCGTGCCTTCCTCGACCGGCCTGACCATTGCCGCCAGCGCCTTGCCGCCATGGGCCATGGCCTTGGCCAGATTGTCGGCCATGCGTTCGAAATTGACGGTGGCGATACTGCCGGTCAGGGGCGCTTCCGCAAGCGACGATGCGGGGGCCGCAGGCGGCGCCGCGACGGTTTCCGTCGGCGGGGTTTTCTTCCCCGGGGCGAGCGCGACCGGCTTTTCCGGCGCCTCGACCGCGGCGGCCGGGGCCTTTGGCCGCGAAGCGACGGGCGCGGGTTTTGCCGGCGCGGGCTTGGCGGCCCCAACGCCGGCGGCCGCAACCTTGACAGTCGAAGGTTTGGCGGACTTGGACGACGCGGGCTTGTCCGACGCGGTCCTGGTGGCGGCCGCGATTTTGGCAGGCGCGGCTTTTTCCGGTTCGGGTTTGGCCGGGGCGAGCGGCGGCGATGTAGCGGTTGATTTTTTCAGGTTCGCGGCGGCGTTCTTGGCGCTCGCCGGCGCGGCTTTCGCGCTCGCCGGCGCGGCCTTGCCATTGACGGGCGCGGCGACGGCGCTCGTATCAATGCTTTCGGCCGGCGGTTGGGCCGCGCGTTTGGCGGTCCGTTTGCGCCGTATATCCTGGCTGGCAGTCATGACGTTCCCTCTGGATCGATTTTTTGGGCTTGCCTTTTTGGATCGGAGCGCGTGTTCCTCGGTCCCGTTTCGGACATAATAAGACTTTATGCGAGGATTTGGGCAATGATCCGAAGGAAGCACTTCGTAAGGATAATGCCCGCGACCGATGCAGAAAGCCAAGCCAAAATGAGTAAATTTTCCGTATCGCGTTTTTTCCGCCGGCCGCCGCGCCGGGCGGTCGCTTTCCGAACGGTCGCTTTCCGCGCAGTCGCCTCGATCGCCGCCCTCTGGCTGCACGGCGCCGGCGCTCAGGCGCAGACCAATCCGTTTCGCTCGCTGACCGATGCGCTGGGCATGACCACGGAGACGGGCGAAGGACCGGATTTCATTCGACAGACCCGGCCCGAAGGCGACAAGATGGATTATTCGCATCTGACCGGAGTCGACAAGCTGAGAAAGCCGATCCGGACCCCGGCGGAAGTGGAGGCCGACAAGGCCGAACTCGTTTCCTTGCGGGAAAAATCCGCCGCGCGCATGAAAAAGCTCGGCGCCGAGAAAATGACCCCGGTCGCCCCGGCCAAGGCGCCGCCAGCGACCGACGAAAAATTCTAGGCCCGGCGTTTTTCCCTGGGCCGCGTTTTTAGGCCGGATGGAGAACAACGACGCTGACATGGCGCGCGGGCGCGTGCTAAGCACGTTTTCTCCATGGCGCCCGGACGCAGAATCGAAAAATTCCGAAAAGAAGAGCAAAAGGACGAGGTTGATGAGCGATTTTTATCGCGTGCGGCGCCTGCCGCCTTATGTGTTCGAACAGGTCAACCGTCTGAAAGCCAAGGCC